>NZ_JAMYUV010000017.1:0-95246 GCF_040323405.1 Mesorhizobium sp. M0048
GGTTTTTATTTTTTTATAATAGACTCTTTCTACTCCCCTCGGGGGGGCTGTCCTTGGGGGCTTCGGTGGTCTTTCTCCTACGCTATCCGGCGGGGGGCGGGCGGGGGGGCGCCCCCCCGGCCGGTATAGCGCACCCGCTGATGCTTGGCGTCGATATGCGCCAGCACCCATTCGAGATACGGGTCGATGAACGACCAGGCGCCCATGTTCTTGGGCTCCTCCTGGCACCACACCATCTCGGCATTACGGAAGCGCGACAGTTCGGTGATCAGCGCCTTGGCCGGGAACGGATAGAGCTGCTCGACGCGCAACAAATAGATGTCGTTGATGCCGCGCTTCTCGCGCTCTTCGTAGAGGTCGTAATAGACCTTGCCCGAACAGAGCACGACACGGCGGATTTTCGAATCCTTGGTGAGCTTGATGGCCTGGCCTGACAGCAGCTGCGCGTCGTCCCACAACAGCCGGTGAAAGGCGCTTTCGCCCGACATTTCCGGGAGGGTCGACACAGCCCGCTTGTGGCGCAGCAGCGACTTCGGCGTCATCAGGATCAGCGGCTTGCGGAAGTCCCGCTTCAATTGCCGGCGCAAGATGTGGAAGTAATTGGCCGGCGTCGTGACATTGGCGACCTGCATGTTGTCTTCGGCGCAAAGCTGCAGGAAGCGCTCGAGCCGGGCCGACGAATGCTCGGGCCCCTGGCCTTCATAGCCATGCGGCAGCAGGCAGACGAGGCCCGACATTCTGAGCCATTTGCGCTCGCCCGACGAGATGAACTGGTCGAACACCACCTGGGCGCCGTTGGCGAAGTCGCCGAACTGCGCTTCCCACAGCGTCAGCGCCTTCGGCTCGGCCAGCGAGTAGCCATATTCGAAGCCGAGCACGGCCTCTTCCGACAACATCGAGTTGATGACCTCGAAGCCGGCCTGCGCCGCCGACAGATTGTTGAGCGGGATATAGCGTGTCTCGTCGCGCTGGTCGTAGAGCACGGAATGGCGCTGCGAGAAGGTGCCGCGCTCCGAATCCTGTCCGGACAGCCGGATCGGATTGCCGTCGAGCAGGATGGCGCCGAAGGCCAGCGCCTCGGCCGTCGACCAGTCGATGCCTTCGCCGGACTCGATCGCCTGGCGGCGATTGTCGAGGAAGCGGATGATCGTCTTGTGCGCCTCGAAATCCTTCGGCACCTCGGTCAGTTTCTTGCCGATCTCCTTCAGCGTCTTGACCGGCACGGCGGTCTTGCCGCGCCGCTGTTCGTCCTGGTTGTCGGCCGAGCGCAAGCCGGACCACGCGCCGTCCAGCCAGTCGGCCTTGTTCGGCTTGTAATGCTGGCCGACCTCGAATTCCTGCTCGAGATGCGCCCGCCAATCGGCCTTCATCTTTTCGAACTCGGCCTGGGTGATGTGGCCTTCGGAAATCAGCCGGTCGGCATAGATCTGCACCGTCGTCTTCTGGTTGCGGATCTTGCGATACATGATCGGCTGGGTGAAGGCGGGCTCGTCGCCCTCATTGTGGCCAAAGCGGCGGTAGCAGAACATGTCCACCACGACAGGCTTGTGGAACTTCATGCGGAATTCGATCGCCACCTTGGTGGCATGGACCACGGCTTCCGGATCGTCGCCGTTGACGTGGAAGATCGGCGCCTCGATCATCTTTGCCACGTCGGACGGATAGGGCGACGAACGCGAAAAGCGTGGGTTGGTAGTGAAGCCGATCTGGTTGTTGATGATGAAATGCAGCGTGCCGGCGACGCGGTGGCCGCGCAGGCCGGACAGGCCGAGGATTTCGGCAATCACGCCCTGGCCGGCAAAGGCGGCGTCGCCGTGCAGCAGCAACGGCAGCACCTTGGCACGCTCCTCCAGCGGCACGATCTCCTCGCGGCTGCGGCCGAACAAATAGTCCTGTTTGGCGCGCGCCTTGCCCATCACCACCGGATCGACGATTTCCAGATGCGAAGGATTGGCGGTCAGCGACAGATGCACCTTGTTGCCGTCGAACTCGCGATCCGACGAAGCACCGAGATGGTACTTCACGTCGCCCGAGCCTTCGACCTCGTCGGGCGCGGCCGAGCCGCCCTTGAACTCGTGGAAAATGGCGCGGTGCGGCTTGGCCATCACCTGTGACAGCACGTTCAGCCGGCCGCGATGCGCCATGCCGAGCACGATCTCCTTCATGCCGAGCTGGCCGCCGCGCTTGATGATCTGCTCCAGCGCCGGGATCAGCGACTCGCCGCCATCAAGGCCGAAGCGCTTGGTACCCTTGTACTTGACGTCGATGAATTGCTCGAAGCCTTCCGCCTCAACAAGCTTCTGCAGGATCGCCTTCTTGCCGGCTGCGGTGAAGGAGATCTCCTTGTCGGTACCCTCGATGCGCGCCTGGATCCAGGCCTTCTCCTCGGGATCGGAAATATGCATGAATTCGACGCCGAGCGTCGAGCAATAGGTCCGGGTCAGGATATCGAGCATCTGCCGGATGGTGCCGAATTCCAGCCCGAGCACATTGTCGAGGAAGATCGGCCGGTCGTAGTCGGCTTCGGTGAAGCCGTAATTCTCCGGCGACAGCTCGTTATAATCCTCCAGCGGCTTGGCAATGCCAAGCGGATCGAGATTGGCGTGCAGGTGGCCGCGCATGCGGAAGGCGCGGATCATCATGATGGCGCGGACGGAATCGCGCGTCGCCTGATGCACGTCGGCGTCGGAAAGCGCTGCGCCGTTGCCGGCTGCCCTGTCCTTGACCTTCTTTTCGATGTGCTTTTCGACCAGGCCCCAATTGCCGTCCAGCGCCGAGACCAGCTCACCATTGGCTTGCATCGGCCAGGAGGGCTTGGCCCAAGAGGCGCCCTTGGCGTTCCTGCGCACGTCGCCGGCGTCATCCTTCAGCGCCGCGAAGAAGTCCTGCCATTCGGGATCGACCGAAGCGGGATCGTCCTCATAGGCGGCATAGAGCGCGTCGATATAATCGGCATTGCCGCCATAGAGGAAAGAGGTAAGCGAAAACTGGTCGTTGGCCTGATCTTGTCTTGCCATTTTTGTCCGCGGAGCCGCGCTCCGTCTCCTTTTCAGAGCGAATAGAGAGTAGCGAATAGCGAGTAGGGATTTTCCCTGGTTCGCGCCGTTACTCTGTTCTTACCTATTCGCTATTCACTACTCGCTACTCACTAACCTTTGATCGCCTCGACCAGCGTCGTGCCGAGCCGGGCCGGCGATGGCGAAACCTTGATGCCGGCCGATTCCATCGCCGCGATCTTGTCTTCCGCACCGCCCTTGCCGCCGGAGATGACCGCGCCCGCATGACCCATGGTGCGGCCGGCCGGCGCGGTGCGCCCGGCGATAAAGCCGGCCATCGGCTTGCTGCGGCCGCGCTTTGCCTCGTCCTTGAGGAACTGCGCGGCGTCTTCCTCGGCCGAACCGCCGATCTCACCGATCATGATGATCGACTTGGTCTCGTCGTCGGCGAGGAACATCTCCAGCACGTCTATGAACTCCGTGCCTTTGACCGGGTCGCCGCCGATGCCGACGGCGGTGGTCTGGCCGAGACCGACATTGGTGGTCTGGAACACCGCCTCATAGGTAAGCGTTCCCGAGCGCGAAACAACGCCGACCGAGCCCTTGCGGAAGATGTTGCCGGGCATGATGCCGATCTTGCATTCGTCGGGGGTCAGCACGCCGGGGCAGTTCGGCCCGATCAGCCGCGATGTCGAGCGGTCGAGCCTTGCCTTGATCTTGATCATGTCCATCACCGGTATGCCCTCGGTGATGCAGACGATCAGCGGGATCTCGGCCTCGATCGCTTCCAGGATCGCTTCGGCAGCACCCGCCGGCGGCACGTAGACGACGGAGGCATTGGCACCGGTCTTCGCCTTGCCTTCGGCAACGGTGGAGAAGATCGGCAGCGTCTCGCCCTTGGCGCCGGTCCAGGTCTCGCCGCCCTTCTTGGGGTGGATGCCGCCAACCATCTTTGTGCCGTGATAGGCGAGCGCCTGTTCGGTGTGGAACGTGCCGGTCTTGCCGGTCAGGCCCTGCACCAGCACCTTGGTGTTCTTGTCGACGAGAATGGACATGGTGGTCCTTTTTAAAAACCGTTGATCGGGGAAGGCCGCGCGCTCATGGTCACAACCGCTTCAGGTCGGCGACGGTGAGGTCGCTTTTGGCGTTGCCGGTGTTGAGCGTCGTCGCCGGCTCGAACATCAGCACGACAGGTTCCTCGCTCAGCGAGCGCGGCCGGTGCTCGACGGCGCGCGGCACGACGATGAACTCGCCGCTGCCAAGTTCCACCGTGCCGTCGCGGAAATCGATAGCGATGCGGCCGCGCAGCACGAGGAACGCCTCGTCCTCATTGTCATGTGCGTGCCAGTCGAAGACGTCGCCGAACTTGGCGATCTTGACCTGGCTGTCATTCACGTCGCCGGCAATATGCGGATCGAAGACCTTCTTGATCTTCGCATCCGCCGCCTCGACGAGGTTTATCTTGTGTGGAGGCATCGCCTAGCGACCTCGACCATGAAGTTCTGTGTTCAAGCTGGGCATTTTTTATTTCCGTGAACGACAGCACCGATCCATTGGCCCTTAGCCTCACGCGTAGTCACCACCTGAATAGACAGATTGCCGTCTGCGGTCTTGAGCTCCCCGAGGGAATTGGGATCTTCATCCGCCTGGAACCTGCTGCCATATCTGGAAAGCAGTCTTTTCAGGATCATATCCGCCGCGAGCTTCGGATTGTCTGTGCCAAAGGAAACCAGGCAATCGCATCTGCCACCCGAATTTCTGATCGAGGCAACGACTTCTGTAGCTTTGTAAATCAGACGTCCCTTCGAGCCGGCCAGGAAGCCGCTATTCCGGGCGACCGCATTAAACCTGCCGAATCGAGGCGCGGTCGCCGGGCACAGACTCATGAACAAATTCACCCGCTTGCCGATCCAGGCAGGCGATGCCGGATCTTCAGCCGAAGTCGCCGCGCTGGCCCAAAAAGCCATGCAGCAGAGCGCTATGGCCAGCAACCGATGCATCAGTCGCCCTTCACCGCCGCGACAATCTTCTTGGCTGCGTCATCGAGGTCATCGGCCGACACCACGTTCAGTCCGCTGTCGTTGATGATCTTCTTGCCGAGCTCGGCATTGGTGCCTTCCAGCCGCACGACCAGCGGCACTTGCAGGCCGACCTCCTTGACCGCGGCGATGACGCCCTCGGCGATGATGTCGCACTTCATGATGCCGCCGAAGATGTTGATCAGAATGCCTTTGACCGCCGGATCCTTGGTGATGATCTTGAACGCCGCCGTCACCTTTTCTTTCGACGCGCCGCCGCCGACATCGAGGAAGTTGGCGGGCTCGGCGCCGTAGAGCTTGATGATGTCCATCGTCGCCATGGCAAGGCCGGCGCCGTTGACCATGCAGCCGATATTGCCGTCGAGCGCGACATAGGCGAGGTCGTATTTCGACGCTTCGATCTCCTTCTCGTCCTCTTCGGTGGTGTCGCGCAATTCGAGCACGTCCGGGTGACGGAACAGCGCATTGTTGTCGAACGACACTTTTGCGTCGAGCACGCGCAGCCGGCCGCTCTTCATGACGATCAGCGGGTTGACCTCGAGCAGGCTCATGTCCTTCTCGACAAACGCCTTGTAGAGGATCGGAAACAGCGTGGAGCCGTCCTTGGCGGCGTCGCCGTCGAGCCTCAGTGCGGCGTTGAGCTTCTTCACATCGTCGGCCGTCACGCCCTTTTCCGGGTCGATGGCGACGGTAATGATCTTTTCCGGCGTGTCGTGGGCGACCGCCTCGATGTCCATGCCGCCCTCGGTCGAGACGACGAAGGCGACGCGCCCGACCGAGCGGTCGACCAGGATCGACAGATAGAGTTCGCGCTCGATGTCGGCGCCGTCCTCGATATAGAGCCGGTTGACCTGCTTGCCGGCCGGTCCGGTCTGCTTGGTGACCAGCGTGTGGCCGAGCATCTCCTTGGCGTTGGCGACGACCTCGGCCGCCGATTTCGCCAGCCTGACGCCGCCCTTGGCATCGGGCCCGAGCTCCTTGAACTTGCCCTTGCCGCGGCCGCCGGCATGGATCTGGCTCTTGACCACATAGAGTGGACCGGGCAGCGCCTTGGCGGCAGCTTCCGCCTCGCTCGCCTTGAACACCGGCACGCCCTCGGCCACGGGTGCGCCAAAGCCTTTCAGCAGCGCCTTGCCCTGATATTCATGGATGTTCATGCGCTATGTCTCCAGCTTGCTTGGCGGGCTTGGTTACCGGCTTACTTGGCCGCGAGATGTGGAGCGATCTTGACGCAGGCGTCGCACAGGCCCTGCACCGCCGCGACCGAATTGTCGAACATCTTCTGCTCGTTCTTTGTGAGCTCGATCTCGATGATCCGCTCGACGCCGCCGGCGCCGATCACCACGGGAACGCCGACATAGGTGTTCTTGACGCCATATTGGCCGGAGAGGTACGCCGCACAGGGCAGCACCCGCTTCTTGTCCTTGAGATAGGCTTCGGCCATGGCGATGGCCGAGGCGGCCGGCGCATAAAAGGCAGAGCCGGTCTTGAGCAGGCCGACGATCTCGGCGCCGCCGTCGCGGGTGCGCTGCACGATCTGGTCGAGCCGCTCCTTCGAGGTCCAGCCCATCTTGATGAGGTCGGGCAACGGGATGCCGGCAACCGTCGAATAGCGGATCATCGGCACCATGGAATCGCCATGGCCGCCGAGCACGAAGGCGGTGACGTCCTCGACCGAGACCTTGAATTCCTCCGCCAGGAAATAACGGAAGCGCGAACTGTCGAGCACGCCGGCCATGCCGACGACATGGCTCTTGGGCAGGCCGGAAAACTTCTGCAGCGCCCAGACCATGGCGTCGAGCGGATTGGTGATGCAGATAACGAAGGCTTTCGGCGCGTATTTCTTGAGGCCGGCGCCGACCTGCTCCATCACCTTCAGATTGATGCCCAGAAGATCGTCGCGGCTCATGCCGGGCTTGCGCGGCACGCCGGCGGTGACGATGCAGACGTCGGCGCCCTCGATGCCGGCATAGTCGTTGACGCCGGTCAGCCTGGAGTCGAACCCATCGACCGGCGACGACTGCGCGATGTCCAGCCCCTTGCCTTGCGGGATGCCTTCGGCGATATCGAACAGCACGACGTCGCCGAGATCCTTGAGGCCGACCATGTGGGCGAGGGTGCCGCCGATCATGCCCGAGCCGATGAGCGCTATCTTGTTGCGTGCCATGTCAGGATGTTTTCCCTTTGACTATGACGGCGCCCAAATCCTTGACGATTTGATGACGCGTCGGAGGAAGAGGCCGGAATGCTGCGGAACCGCGAAATTCGCCGCACGCAATAGCCCCGGCCGCACAAAAATTCAAACGATTATTTTGCAGTGAATAATTTCAATCGGTTAGAAACAATGGGACTTACGTAAACGTCAAAATCTGAAGCCGACTAGAGGAATTCTACACAATGGCACTGGAAATCAGAAGGCTGTTTCCTGGCGATGACGCCCTTGTGATGCGGGCTGCCGACGAAGTCTTCGACGAGCCGGTCAGGCCGGATCGGCTCTCCGCCTATCTTGCGGAGCCCGGTCATTTCATGGTCGTGGCCCTCGCCGACGGCATCGTCGTTGGCCAATGCGCAGCCGTCATCCACCGCCACCCGGACAAGGTGAGCGAACTCTACATAGACGAGGTCGGCGTGGCGCCGGCCTTTCAACGCCAGGGCATTGCGACGAGGATGCTCGACGCCATGTTCGCACTCGGTTGCGAGCATGGCTGTGAGGAGGCGTGGGTCGGCACCGAGCCGGACAATGTTGCTGCTCGCGCACTTTACGAGTCGCGAAAAGAGCCGCGTGGGCCGGCGGAGGGGTTCGTCATGTATGTTTATCGGTTATAGGCGCCGGCGGCAGGGCCTCTTCTGTACTATCCCTCACGCCTAAGCCTGCCGTGCCTCGGTCGATGATCCCCGCGCCCTCTGCCTCTCCGCCCAGTTCTCCAGCCAGTCGTGGCTCTGCATCTCGATCAGCCGCGATGCGGTGCGCTCGAACTCGAAGACTTCGTTGCCGCGCTTGGCCGTATAGAGCTGCGCCGGCGGTGCCGCGGCGCTCATCACCAGCCGTACATGATGATCGTAGAGCGTATCGACCAGCAGGATGAAGCGCTTGGCTTCGTTGCGCTTGCCTTCGCCGAGCACCGGCACCCGGTCGATGACGATGGTCGAGAAACGGCGGGCAATGGCAAGATAGTCGCGGGCCCCGAGCGGCCTCTCGCAGAGATCGGCGAACGAAAACCGCGCCGCCTCGCCGGCAGCACGCGGCACCACGACATGTCGGCCCTTAACCGTCAGCATCGTCTCGGCCGTCGGCCTGCCATGCGTCATCACCGCCCACAGCTCGTCGAGCGCATGGTCGGCGGCGGCATCGGCCGGGGTGATGTAGACCGGCATGCGGCTGAGCTTGTCCAGGCGGTAATCCTTGTCGGCGTCCAGCGCCAGCACGTGCGCGTGGCACTCCAGGATAGCGACAAACGGCAAAAACAACTGACGGTTCAGGCCGTCGCGGTAGAGATCCTGCGGCGCGACATTGGAGGTGGCGACCAGCACCACGCCATTGGCAAACAACGCCGAAAACAACCTGGACAGGATCATCGCATCGGCGATGTCGGTGACCGAAAATTCGTCGAAGCACAGCACCCAGGCTTCCTCGGCAAGCGCGCGCGCCACCGGCGGGATCGGGTCGTCCTCCTTGACCGTACGCTCTTTACGCGCCTGCCGGTGCTTCTGGATGCGGTCCTGCACGTCGGCCATGAAATCGTTGAAATGCACGCGGCGCTTGCGCCGCACCGGCAACAGCTCGAAGAACATGTCCATCAGCATGGTCTTGCCGCGGCCGACGCCGCCATGGATATAGAGGCCCTTGACCGCCTCGTGCCCCTCGCGCTTGCGGGCGAACAACCACCCCAGCGCGCTTGATTTATGCGCCAGCCGCTTTGCCGATATCTCGTCGATCAGCCGGTCGAGCGCAGCGGCGATCCGCTCCTGCGCCGGATCGCGCCCGATGGCGCCCGTCTCGACCAGATGGTCATAGCGCTGCTTGACGGTCGCATGGGTCTGGAGGCCGTCACGCAGATGCATCGGTCACGTCGTTCCGGAGCAATTCCAAGAAAAGTGTGTAGCGGTTTTCTGTCCGGAATTGCGTAAAAAACAAAAGAGAGCAATTCCAGGAAAAGTATGTAGCGGTTTTCCGTCCGGAATTGCGTACCAATGGGGGCCGTTCTCTTACCTTGTAAGCGAGATCGGCAGGCCGTTGGAAGTCTGGCCGTCGAATTTCTCGCCGCCCGAGGAATAAAGCCGTGCCAGCGTGCCGCCATTCTCGTCATAGAGCGTCAGTTGCTTGCCGGCGACGTTCCAGGATTTGATGCCGTCGATCGGCGCCGGGCAATGCAGCGGTCCGGCGCGGTAGCCCGACCCGAATTTGGTCTGCGGCGTCGCCACCTGACAGCTCTGGCCGGACACGCTTGCTTTCCACACACCAGCGACGCTAGAGGCGGTCAGGTCGGCCGCACCGGCCGGCGCCGTCCCGTCGGGCGGCAGCGAGGCGACCTGCGTGTTCTGCGGCGCAGTCGGAAATTTCGACGGGTCGGCGGCGCCGGGTGTCGCCGGTGGCGGCAACTGGTTTGCAGTCACCTTGCCGGCAGGCGCAGCTTCCAGCGGCGCCGGCTGCTGCTCGTCCATCGATGAGAACCGCGAGGTCGAACAGCCGCTCGCAACGAGCGCGGCCAGCGATACGGCCAGCAGGCCGGTTTTCGAAAATTTCATTCTTCAACCTCCGTCGGATCGAGCTGGGGAAGCCGTCCGCGCAATGTCCCCCTCACCAAGATGGAGAAGGTGGCGAAATTTCAACCCGATATGGTTAAAATACGGTTTGCGCCGCTAATGTTGCAAATTTGTCGCAAAATGCACATTGCCTGAATTGCGTCGCGCCTTGGCCTTTGGCCGGCCTCTCCGGTTGATGCGATACGGCGCGCTGGCGTCAAATCCTTGGCGTTTCCTTGGCGTTCACCTCAATGCTTGTGCGGGCCGGCTCCGGCATTATCTCTTGGCGATCAGCAAGCTGCAGGGAGCCGATTTCTTGGCCGCGAGAAAGAGAGCCGCCAACCGCTATTACAGCGGGCCGCCCAGCGATCATTTCGACGGCACCTTGTTCTTCAATCCCGACGGCCGGCCGCCGGGTCGCTTTGCCGATCTGTTGAAGTGGCAACTGAGCCGCGAGCGCTCGAAATGGCCGACGGCGGATCCGAGCCCGTTTCCGCCGGCAAGACCGGTCGAGCGCATCGATGGTTCTGCGCTGCGCCTCACCATGGTCGGTCATTCCTCGCTGCTCGTCCAGACAGCAGGCCTGAACATCCTGACCGATCCGGTCTGGTCGCGGCGTGTCTCGCCGCTCTCCTTCGCCGGGCCGAAACGCGTCAATCCGCCCGGCATCGCCTTTTCCCATTTGCCGCCGATCGACCTCGTGCTGGTCAGCCACAACCATTACGACCATCTCGACCTCGCCACGCTGAAGCGCCTGAAGACAAAACACGACCCGCTGCTGCTGACGCCGCTCGGCAACGACACAATCGTCGGCGCCGCCGTGCCCGGTATGCGGCCTTCCGCGCATGACTGGGGCGACCGGGTCGATATCGGCGATGGCGTCGCCGTCCATGTCGAGCCGGTGCATCACTGGTCGGCCCGCGGTACTCGCGACCGGCGCATGGCGCTATGGGCGGGTTTCGTCGTCGAGACGCCCGACGCAAAGATCTATTTCGCCGGCGACACCGGCTTCCACGGCGGCATCAATTACCGGCTGATGGCGCAAAAGCACGGCGGCTTCCGCCTCGCCATCCTGCCGATCGGCGCCTACGAGCCGCGCTGGTTCATGGCGCCTCATCACCAGGATCCGGAAGAGGCGGTGCAAGGCATGCTTTTGTGCAACGCCGCCTATGCCGCCGGCTGTCACTGGGGCACGTTCCGGCTCACCAACGAGCCGATCGAGGAGCCGCCCAGAAAGCTCGGTGAAGCGCTCGATGCTGCCGGCCTGCCGCGGCAACGTTTTCGCGCCTTGCGGCCGGGCGAAGTCTGGGACGTGCCGGAGGTTTAGCGCGGCGGAACCTGAGGCATCACATAGACGTTTGTAGGTTGTTCAAACCTGTCGGTTGCGAGGTGCCTCTTATGATCAGGTGGATTATCATTCTTTTGATTATCGCGGCCGCGGCGAGCCTGCTCGGCATGCCGGCACTGGCCGGAGCCGCCGCCACCGGCGCGCGCATCCTCATCGGCATCGTGCTGATCATCTTCCTGCTGATCGTGCTTGGCGTCTTCGCGGTGACGTGAAAATCACGCCGCGCTGGTAATTTCTGCCGCTATCCGCCATATAGGCGCCAAACCGGCAAGAGACCTTTCGATCGATGGCAAGCGCGGCCCCTTTCGCCAAGATGAACGGCATCGGCAACGAAATCATCGTTGCCGATATGCGTGGCCGTGCCGATCGCGTGACGTCTGCGGCAGCCGTCGCGCTCAATGCCGACACGTCGACCCGGTTCGACCAGATCATGGCGATCCACGACGCCAGGACGCCGGGCACCGCCTTTTTCATCGATATCTTGAATTCCGACGGGACCAGCGCGCAAGCTTGCGGCAACGGCATGCGCTGTGTCGTCCAGGCGCTCGCCGCCGAGACCGGCCAGAAGACATTTGCCTTTGAAACAGTCGCCGGCATGCTAAACGCCGAGGAACATGCCGACGGAATGATCTCGGTCGACATGGGCAGGCCGCGCTTTGGCTGGCAGGACATCCCGCTGGCCGAGGAATTCCGTGACACCCGCATGATCGAGCTGCAGATCGGCCCGATCGATGCCCCGGTGCTGCATTCGCCGTCGGTCGTCTCGATGGGCAATCCGCACGCTATCTTCTGGGTCGACCGCGACGTCTGGTCCTACGAGCTCGAGCGCTTCGGCCCGCTGCTCGAAAACCACCCGATCTTCCCCGAGCGCGCCAACATCACCATCGCGCAGGTGACTTCGCCGGAGACCATGATCATCCGCACCTGGGAGCGCGGCGCCGGCCTGACCAGGGCCTGCGGCTCGGCCGCTTGCGCCGCCGTGGTCGCCGCGGCCCGCACCCGGCGCACCGGCCGCAGCGTCACGCTGATGACGCCCGGCGGCGGCTCGCTGCATGTTCTGTGGCGCGACGACGACCACGTCATCCTCACCGGTGCCGCCGAATGGGAATTTTCCGGCAGCTTCGATCCGGCGACCGGGGCGTGGGCGCGCGACACCGAAAGCGCCGCCTGATGGCTCCTCTTGGCAACAAGGGCATCGAGGTCGTCACCTTCGGTTGCCGGCTGAACACCTATGAATCCGAGGTGATGCGGCGTGAAGCCGAAAGTGCGGGCCTCGGCGGCCTCGAAGGCGGCGCCATCATCTTCAACACCTGCGCCGTCACCGGCGAGGCTGTACGCCAAGCCAAGCAGTCGATCAGAAAAGCCCGCCGTGAGAACCCGGCCGCCCGCATCATCGTCACCGGCTGCGCCGCGCAGACCGGCCCGCAGGATTTCGTCGCCATGGACGAGGTCGACCTCGTCCTCGGCAATGAGGAAAAGCTGAAGGCGCATTCCTATCGCGCGCTGCCGGATTTCGGCGTCAACGACACCGAAAAGGCGCGCGTCAACGATATTTTTTCGGTACGCGAGACGGCCGCCCACATGGTCGACGCCATCGAGGGCCGGGCACGCGCTTTCGTCCAGGTGCAGAACGGCTGCGACCACCGCTGCACCTTCTGCATCATTCCCTACGGTCGCGGCAATTCGCGCTCCGTGCCGATGGGCGCCGTGGTCGAGCAGGTCAAGCGACTCGTCGGCAATGGTTATGCCGAGATCGTGCTGACCGGCGTCGACATGACCAGTTTCGGCGCCGACCTGGCTGGCGCACCGAAGCTCGGCAAATTGGTCAAGACCATCCTGAAGCAGGCGCCCGACATGAAGCGCCTGCGGCTTTCCTCCATCGATTCGATCGAGGCCGACGACGATCTGCTGGACGCCATCGCCACCGAGCCCAGGCTGATGCCGCATCTGCATCTGTCGCTGCAATCGGGTGACGACATGATCCTGAAGCGGATGAAGCGCCGGCACAGCCGCGACCAGTCGATCCGCTTTTGCGAGGATGTGCGCAAACTGCGCCCCGGTATCGTTTTCGGCGCAGACATCATCGCCGGCTTCCCGACCGAGACGGACGCCATGTTCGAAAACTCGCTGGAGATCGTCGAGGAATGCGGCCTGACGCATCTTCATGTCTTCCCGTTTTCGCCGCGCGAAGGCACGCCCGCCGCGCGCATGCCGCAGCTCCGCCGCGACGTCGTCAAGCAACGCGCGGCACGCCTGCGCACCGCCGGCGAGGCCGCCTATCGCCGCCATCTTGCCTCGCTCGCCGGAACGCATCAGTCGATCCTGGTCGAGCGTGACGGCCTTGGCCGCACCGAGGGGTTTACGCTGGCAGTGTTGTCGGCGGGCGCGCCTGGCGACATCGTCGAGGCTGATATCGCCGGCCATGACGGTATCAGACTGATCGCCGCGCCGCTTGCCGCCCGCGGCGTCTGAGAGCGCAAGACATGGCTGGTTTTTTCAAGAAGATATTTTCGTTCGGCAAGAAGGAAGTGGTCGAGGAGCGGCCCGACGAGACCGCACCGCTGCCGCCGATCAAATGGGACGAACTGGAGGCGCTGAAGCCGGCCGCCGAGCAGACCGTTCCGGAGTTTTTGAAACGCGAAGAGCCTCGCCCCGAAGCCGTACCGCCGGTCGAGGCGGAAGCACCCGCGCCGCAGCCGGCGCCTGTTGAAGAGGCCGAGCCCGAACCTGCGCCGACCCTTCTGGTCGAGCCGGACACCCAGCCAGAACCAGCTCCGGTCGAGGAGCCAGAGGCGCCTGCTGAACAGGCTGCGTCAGACGCCGCTCCCGTCGTTCCCGAGCCAGCCCCAGAGCCAGAGCCGAAGGAAATTCCTGAGCCAGAGCCGACGCAGCCAGAAATCGTCCAGACTGAGCCTCCGCCATCCGAACGTGGCGCTGCCCCTCATCCGCCTGCAGGCACGTTCTCCCCGTATAGTGACGGGGAGAAGGGTGCTGATCGTCACGCCGAGCCTCGTTTTGAAAGCGGCAAAGAAAAAGCTCCGGCGCTGACGCCCCCCTCTCCCCGTCCCTTACGGGGGTCCGAAGGACGGGTGAGACAAGCGGCGCGCCCCGGAACGGGTGAGGGTGAGGGGCAGCGCCAACCTGCGCAAGACGCGGCACCCACTGCCGAAATCACGCCACCAGCACCCGAAGCGCCGCCGCCGGCCGAAATCCCGCCGCCGATCCGCCAGCCAGCGCCCGTCGAGACGAAGCCGCCGCTCGCCGAGATCGCGCCCGAGCCGGAGGCCGTCCCGCAACCATCGCCGGAGCCAAAGCCCGCCCCCGGCAAAGTCACCGTAACCAAGAAGGTCGAGCAGAAAGCCGAGCCGCAGAAGGCGCCCGAACCGACGCCGAGGCGCTCCTGGTTCCAGCGCATGCGAGACGGGCTTGCGCGCTCCTCCCGGGAGTTGTCGGGCAACATCGCCGGCGTCTTCACCAAGCGGAAACTCGACGAGGACACGCTGCAGGACCTGGAGGACGTGCTGATCCGCGCCGATCTCGGCATGGAGACGGCTTTGCGCGTAACCGATGCACTCTCCGCCAGCCGCTACGGCAAGGACGTCTCCGATACCGAAGTCCGCGCCATCATGGCGGCCGAGGTGGAGAAGGTGCTGTCCCATGTCGCCATGCCGCTGGAACTCGACCTCAGCCATAAGCCGCATGTCATCCTGGTGGTCGGCGTCAACGGCACCGGGAAAACAACGACTATCGGCAAGCTCGCCGCAAAGCTCACCGATGGCGGCCTCTCGGTGATGCTCGCCGCCGGCGATACTTTCCGCGCAGCCGCCATCGAGCAGCTGAAGATCTGGGGCGAGCGCACCAACTCGCCAGTCATTGCCTCGAAGCTCGGCGCCGACGCCGCTGGCCTCGCCTATGACGCATTCGAGCGGGCGAAGGAGGCCGGCTCGGACGTGCTGATCATCGACACCGCCGGGCGGCTGCAGAACAAGACCGAACTGATGGCGGAACTGGAAAAGATCGTCCGCGTACTGGGCAAGCTCGATCCGGAAGCGCCGCACACGGTGCTGCAGACGGTCGATGCCACCACCGGCCAGAACGCGCTCAACCAGGTCGAGATCTTCCGCAATGTCGCCGGCGTCAACGGCCTGGTGATGACCAAGCTGGACGGCACGGCGCGCGGCGGTATTCTGGTGGCGATCGCGGCGAAGCATAAATTGCCGGTCTATTTCATCGGCGTCGGCGAACAGGTCGACGACCTCGAACCCTTTTCCGCAAGCGAATTCGCCAGGGCGATCGCTGGCGTGGCTTGACGAGCATGATCCCAATAAGGTGCAGGCTTTTTGGATTGAATCATGCGTAAGAAGGACCTTATGAGCCCACCCATTCTCGAACGCGACCCATCCGACCCGCAAAAGCAGAAGAAGGAAGCCGTCAATCCGCTGCTCAAGCTGGTACTGGAGCTTGGCCCGCTGATGGTATTCTTCTTCGCCAATGCGCGCGGCGCATGGCTGGTGCAGAAATTCCCGGCGCTGGGCGAGTTCGGCGGACCGATCTTCGTCGCCACCGGCCTGTTCATGGCCGCGACCGCGGTCGCGCTGATCGCTTCCTGGCTGCTGACCCGTACCTTGCCGATCATGCCGATGGTGTCGGGCGTCGTCGTCTTCATCTTCGGTGCGCTGACGCTCTACCTGCAGGACGATATCTTCATCAAGATGAAGCCGACCATCGTCAACACGCTGTTCGGCGGCGTGCTGCTCGGCGGCCTGTTCTTCGGCAAATCGCTGCTCGGCTATGTCTTCGAATCGGCCTTCAATCTCGACGCCGAGGGTTGGCGCAAGCTCACCTTCCGCTGGGGCCTGTTCTTCCTGTTCCTAGCCCTTGTCAACGAAGCGGTCTGGCGGAATTTTTCCACCGATACATGGGTTACCTTCAAGGTCTGGGGCATCATGCCGATCACGCTTCTGTTCACCTTCAGCCAGATGCCGCTGATCCTGCGCCATTCGCTCGAGGACAAGACCGAGAAAGCGGGAAAGGCCGGCAAGTAGCAACTCCAGGAAAAGGTCTGTGCAGCGGTTTCCCCTGGGAATTGCGTCAGAATAGGAGGGGACGTGGATGGAATTCATCATCACGCGCGACGAGCTGAGGACGATCTACAAGACGCCTCGGCCGACCGACGGCTCGATTCGCAAGGAATTGAAGACATTGGACGGCCACTGCCGTTCCTTCATCGGCAAGAGCCCGTTCGTGCTGATCGGCTCGTCCGACGGCGCCGGCAATGCCGATGTGACGCCCAAGGGCGACAGGCCGGGCTTTGTGGCAGGGCTCGACGAGAAGACCATCGCCATCCCCGACCGGCCGGGCAACAACCGGCTCGACACGCTGGAGAACATCCTTCTCAATCCCTCGGTCGGGCTGCTCTTCCTCATTCCCCGCATGAACGAGACGCTGCGTGTCAACGGCGATGCCCGCATCACCGTCGATGCGGCATTGCGCGAGCGGCTGGCGGTCGACGGCAAGGCACCGCAAAGCGTCGTCGTGGTGACGGTCAAGGCTGCCTACATGCATTGTGCCAAGGCCTTCATGCGCTCCGAACTGTGGAAGCCCGAAACCTGGTACGACCGTGCGACGCTGCCGACGCTCGGCCAGATCCTGCGCGACCAGCTGGCGCTTGCCGAAACGGCGGAGGCCACCGACCGCTGGCTTGACGAGGATTACAAGCAGACCATGTGGTAGCGTGCCCGGCAACGAATCGCCGAGCCGGTCCCTTTGCTGAACATTCTCGCCATTTCCGGCAGCCTGCGCGCCGCCTCGACCAATTCGGCCCTGGTCGCGGCCCTCACGCAAAACGCGCCGCCGGACTGTCACATCTCCGTCTATGACGGGCTTGGTCGGCTGCCGATCTTCAACCCCGACGACGAAGGCGAGCGGACGCCGCCGCAAGCAGCGGCGCTGATCGATGCGGTCACCGCCGCTGACGGCGTCATCGTCTCCTGCCCGGAATACGCACACGGCGTGCCAGGCGGCCTGAAGAACGCGCTCGACTGGCTGGTGTCGCGCGATGCCGCCGTCGGCAAGCCAGCCATGCTGGTGCATGCTTCGCCGCGCTCGCTGTTTGCCCGCGCCGCACTGGTCGAGGTCATGCGGACAATGTCTTTCGCGCTCTATGACGAAGCAGCGCTCGAAATCGCGCTGCTCGGCAAGAGGCGGCCGGAGGTTGAGAAAATCCTGGCGGAACCGGAAAACCGGCTGGCGATGCGCGGCGCCGTTTCGGATTTCGCCGAGTTCATCCGCGCTGGCTGAGCGGCGCTCAACCCTTGCCTCTCCGCGTCTCGACGTCGGTTTCGCCGACGAACCAGTCGCGTGCAGCGACCTCCTCGAAGACCACCCAGACATCGTTGTTGGTCAGGCCGGTGACGGCGGTGATAGCCGCTGTCACCTGGGCGGCGATCGCGGCCTTTTTGCCGGCCGGGTCATCGGCAATCACCTCCTTGACCAGGCGGATGTTCACGAACGGCCTGGTTCCCTCCCTTGGATATGCTTGGCATCCGCTCAGTAGGTTTTGGCGCCGTTGACCATAAGCCGGACCATGTAGAGCGAGGTCGTGCCGGCGATGTAGAGGCAGTTCAGCTTGTTGCCGCCGAACACGCAATTGGCAACGACTTCCGGTACCTTGACCTTGCCGATCAGCGTCCCGTCTGGATCGTAGCAGTGGATGCCGTCGGCGGCGCTGGTCCAGATGCGGCCGTCCGCATCCAGCCTGAAACCGTCGAACAGGCCGGCGGTGCAGTCGGCAAAGACCTTTCCGCCTGAGACCGTCTTGCCGCCCTGGCCGACATTGAACACCCGGATGTGCGCCGGGTTTTGCGCACCATGCGTACGGCCGGTATCCGCTACATAGAGCTTGCTCTCGTCGAGCGAGAAGGCGAGCCCGTTGGGCCTGACCATGTCGGTGATCACCGCCTCGGTCTCGCCGGTGCCGGGATCGACCCGATAGACATGGCAGGCGCCGATCTCGCTTTCGGCCTTGTCGCCCTCGTAATCGGTATCGATGCCGTAGCTCGGATCGGTGAACCAGATCGAGCCATCGGACTTGACCACCGCGTCATTGGGCGAGTTCAGCCGCTTGCCGCGCCATTTGTCGGTGATGGTGATGACCGAGCCGTCATGCTCGGTCCGGCTGACACGGCGGCCGGAATGCTCGCAAGTAACCAGCCGGCCTTGCCGGTCGACGGTGTTGCCGTTGGAATTGCCCGACGGCTGACGGAACACGCTGACACTGCCGTCGGTCTCGTCGTAACGCAGCATGCGATTGTTCGGGATGTCGGACCATACCACATAGCGCCCGGCTGCAAACCAGGCCGGTCCTTCCGCCCATCGGCAGCCGGTAAACAGCCTGTCGACCTGTGCATTGCCGTTGAACAGCCGCGAAAAGCGCGGATCGAGAACTTCGTAGAATTCGCTGGCCATGGTTCCTCCCGGTAGCAGTCGCTTGGCGAGGCGCGATCAAGCCAGCCCACGCTCGATATAGCAAGATCGATGATGCGTCAGAAGCCTTATGGAAGCGAATGCTGGCGCGGACGGCAGGTCACATCCGGTTAACCGGCTATGCGCCCAGCGCAATGGTGCATTGCAACATCTTATTTTTGCAACGCACCATAACTATGTCATGCTTCGTATCGATCAAGGGAGGAACAACTGGCCGCAAATGCGGCGCAAAAGGAGACTCGCTATGATCATCGACAGCCTCATGAGCCGCGCTCGCGCCAGCATCGCCAAGCGCCGGCATTACAACCGCCTCGTCGCCGAAATCGACAGCTTCACCAGCCGCGACCTCGCCGACATGCGCGCCGATCGCTCAGAAATGCTCTACCAGGTCCACAAGCAGATCTACGGCTGAGTCTTCCGTCGACCTTTGATGAAACGGCGGGCAATCAGCCCGGCACGGCCAGCGCCTTCTCGATCTCCGGCAGCAGCAGCGTCTGCGCCGAGTCCGGCGTCAGCGGCCCGACATGCTTGTAGGCGATCTTGCCATCCTTGCCGATGACGAAGGTCTCCGGCACACCGTAGACACCCCAGTCGATCGCCGTGCGCCCGGCCTGGTCGACGCCGATCGCCTGGAACGGATTGCCGAGATCGCCAAGGAACCGACGGGCGTTTTCCGGCTGGTCCTTGTAGTTCAACGCTGCCATGACGAAGCGTCTGTCCTGCGACAGCGCCAGCAGCACCGGGTGCTCTTCGCGGCACGGCGCGCACCACGACGCGAAGACGTTGACCAGCGTCACCTTGCCGGCGAACTGTTTTGAATCGAGGCCCGGCAAATTGGTGCCCTCGAGCGCCGGCAGGTTGGTCTGCGGCGCCGGCAGGCCGATCAGCGCCGACGGCACTTCCGACACGTCGCGCCCGGACAAGAGCTGCGCCAGGAACAATCCCGCCAGCCCGAGAAAGACCAGCAGCGGCAGCAGCACGATCAGGCGGCGGCGCGCCGGTGTTTCCGTTTCCGTGCTCATGGCTTGACTGCCCTATCGGAGCGCCGGCGCACGCCGGATGCTTCCAGCTCGGCGAGTTCTCGCTTGCGGCCGCGCTGGTCCAGCAGGATCCAGCCGATCAGCCCGCCCAGCACCACGGCCGTGATCGCATAGGCGGCGGTGACATAAAGCGCGTGTACGCTCATGCTTCTCGCTCCGCGGCGCTTTCCAAACGGTCCGTCTCGCCTTGTTCCGACATGTCCTCTCTTAACGCCGCGCCATCGGCTCCGCAATTGTTCGCCGCGCCGCAGGGATGAGCTGAAGCCAACACATCAATCCGTTCCGTGCCGCAGCGCCAGCGCCGCCGCCACCGGCCCGAGCACGGCAAGGAACAGGGTCAGCGCGGCAAGAATGAGGAAGGGCTGCAGGAACGGATCGGGGTCCGCTACCGCGCCATAGCTTGCCGATACGCCGAAGATCAGCACGGGAATGGTCAGCGGCAGCACCAGCACCGAGATCAGCAGCCCGCCCCGCGGCAACGCTACCGCCACCGCAGCACCGGCGGCACCGATGAAGGTAATCGCCGGCGTGCCGACCAGCAGCGTCAGCGCCGTGGCGCCGATGCCGGCCGGCTCCATGTTCATGAACAGGCCGAGCAGGGGCGCGGCGACGACCAGCGGCAGCACGCTTCCCGCCCAATGCGCCAGGCATTTCGTCAGCACGGTCAAGGCCAGCATTTGCCGGTCGTTGCCAAGCACCAGAAGATCGAGAGAGCCGTCTTCCCGATCAGCCTGGAACAGCCGGTCGAGGCCGAGCAGGCAGGCAAGCAAGGCGGCAATCCACAGGATCGCCGGGCCGATGCGGGCCAGCAGCCTCAGGTCGGGACCGACGCCGAACGGGATGGTCGTGATGACGGCGAGAAAGAAAATCACTCCAGTCAGCGCTCCGCCGCCGGCGCGGATGCTCAGGCGGATGTCGCGCAGGAAGAGGGACCACATTATGGTTTGGTCCTGATGCAGGCGTGAAGGCCAAGCAAAGGATGGAGTTCCGTCGCAGGACAGAGGGGGGCGCCGTAGAGCACCAACATCAAACGGCCTCGCCCATCACCAGCCCTTGTGCCCGCTCGATCCCCAGCGGCAAATGCGTCGCCGCGACCACGATCCCCCCACTCTCGAGGTGCTTCTCCATCAATTCGCCGACTCTCTCCTCCGAAACCTTGTCCAGTCCTGCGGTCGGCTCATCAAGCAGCCACAATGGCCGATGGCTGACCAGCAGTTTTGCAATCGCCGCGCGCCGGCGCTGGCCGGTCGAGAGATAGCCGAACGGCAGATGGCCGATGCGGCCCAGGCCGACGGTTTCCAGCGCCTCTTCGACACCCGCAGAGCCCGCGCCCGAAAAATCGCGCCAAAAGCACAGATTCTCCTTGACGCTCAGCGCCGTCTTCATCGCGTTGAGGTGGCCGAGATAGTGACAGGCCGAGGCGACCGACGGGAAGTCTTCGCCACCACCTTCGAACCGCACACGGCCTGCCGCCACCGGCAACAGACCGGCGACGATCCTGAGCAGCGTCGATTTGCCGGCGCCGTTCGCCCCGGTGACGACCAGCGCCTGGCCATCCCCCAGCGCGAATTCGATGCCGGAAAATACCGTCTCGCCGCCGCGTTCGCCGCCCAGATTTTCGGCGATCAGCCGCATCCGTTCCCCTTCGCCGAAAAGTTCAAGTGCGGCTTCGGTGCGCCGCAGCAAAAATGGCGATTCCGTGTCTAGAACTATTCCAGAAAATTCTCTATATCCGCATCATCCGTGCCAGCGGTCGGCACGGGAACCGAATTTGCGCCGAACCAGCGCGCGTGCCGCCTTGAACGGCCCGGACGCTTGGGAACGGACAGCGGAAATGGCCGTACCCGCACCTTTGCGCGTGATTTGCATGCCCACTGGCGTCCGTTCCCTCCCGGCAACCGACAGTTAGGGATCGCACGTGTCCAAATCACTCGACAGCTTCAATTGCCGCCGCACGCTGACCGCCAGCGGCACCGAGTACATCTACTATGACCTTGTCGAGGCCGAAAAGAACGGCCTCACAGGCATTGCCCAATTGCCCTATTCGATGAAGGTGCTGCTGGAGAACCTGTTGCGCAACGAGGACGGCCGTTCCGTTACCAAGGAGAGCATCCAGGCGGTCGCCGGCTGGCTGACCGACCGGGGCACTGCCGGCGTCGAGATCGCCTATCGCCCGGCCCGCGTTCTGATGCAGGATTTCACCGGCGTTCCGGCTGTGGTCGACCTTGCCGCCATGCGCGACGCCATGGCCTCGCTCGGCGGCGACCCGCAAAAGATCAATCCGCTGGTGCCGGTCGATCTGGTCATCGACCATTCGGTCATCGTCGATGAATTCGGTACGCCGCTGGCTTTCGCCCGCAATGTCGAGCTTGAATATGAGCGCAACGAGGAACGCTACAAATTCCTGAAATGGGGCCAGCAGGCGTTCCGCAATTTCCGCGTGGTGCCGCCCGGCACCGGCATCTGCCATCAGGTCAATCTCGAGTACCTCGGCCAGGTGGTGTGGACCAACAGCGAAGACGGCGAGACCACCGCCTATCCCGACACCTGCGTCGGCACCGATTCGCACACCACCATGATCAACGGTCTTGGCGTGCTCGGCTGGGGCGTCGGCGGCATCGAGGCGGAGGCCGCGATGCTCGGCCAGCCGGTTTCCATGCTGCTGCCGGAAGTCATCGGCTTTCGCCTCACGGGCAGGCTGAGGGAAGGCGTCACCGCCACCGACCTGGTGCTCACAGTCACCCAGATGCTGCGCAAGAAGGGCGTCGTCGGCAAGTTCGTCGAATTCTTCGGTCCGGGCCTGTCCAACATGACGCTGGCCGATCGCGCCACCATTGGCAACATGGCGCCGGAATATGGTGCAACCTGCGGCTTCTTCCCGGTCGACAGCGAAACCCTCCGCTATCTCACCATGTCCGGTCGCGACGAAGGCCGCATCGCCCTGGTCGAGGCTTATTCGAAGGCGCAAGGCTTGTGGCGCGATGCCGGCTCGGCCGATCCGGTCTTCACCGACCTGCTGGAGCTCGATCTCGGCAGCGTCGTCCCGTCGATGGCCGGCCCCAAGCGGCCGGAAGGCCGGGTCGCACTTGAAGACATTCCGGCTGGCTTCGCCAAGGCGATGGAGACCGAATACAAGAAGGCCGCCGAAATCGACAAGCGCTATGCCGTCGAGGGGACGGACTACGATCTTGGCCATGGCGATGTCGTCATCGCCGCCATCACCTCCTGCACCAACACCTCGAACCCGAGCGTGCTGATCGGCGCCGGGCTGTTGGCGCGCAACGCCAACCGGCTCGGCCTCAAGCAGAAGCCGTGGGTCAAGACCTCATTGGCGCCGGGCAGCCAGGTCGTGGCCGAATATCTCGAGAAATCCGGCCTGCAGAAGGAGCTCGACCAGATCGGCTTCAACCTGGTCGGCTTCGGCTGCACCACCTGCATCGGCAATTCCGGCCCGCTGCCGGCGCCGATCTCTAAGACCATCAATGATAAGGGCTTGATCGCTGCGGCAGTCTTGTCCGGCAACCGCAATTTCGAAGGCCGCGTCTCGCCCGACGTGCAGGCGAACTATCTCGCCTCGCCGCCACTGGTCGTCGCCCACGCGCTGGCTGGGACCGTGACCAAGGATCTGACCACCGAGCCGCTCGGCGAGGATCGCAACGGCAATCCGGTCTATCTCAAGGATATCTGGCCGAGTTCGGTCGAGATCCAGGAATTCATCGAGAAGAACGTCACACGCGAATTGTTCGCCCGCAAATATGCCGACGTCTTCAAGGGCGACGAGTACTGGCAGAACGTCAAGGCGCCGGAAGGCCAGACCTATGCCTGGGACGACAATTCCACCTATGTGCAGAACCCGCCCTATTTCGCCGGCATGACGTCAGGCTTCGGCAAGATCGGCGATATCAAGGGCGCGCGTGTGCTCGGTCTGTTCGGCGACAAGATCACCACCGACCACATTTCGCCGGCCGGTTCGATCAAGGCGGCCTCCCCGGCCGGCAAGTACCTCACCGACCACGGCGTCGGCGTCGCCGATTTCAACCAGTACGGCACGCGCCGCGGCAATCATGAGGTAATGATGCGCGGCACCTTCGCCAACATCCGCATCCGCAACCACATGCTGGGCGAGAACGGCCGCGAGGGCGGCTACACCATCCATTACCCGTCGAAAGAAGAGGAATCGATCTACGACGCCGCCATGCGCTACAAGAAGGAAGGCGTGCCGCTGGTCATCTTCGCCGGCGTCGAATATGGCAACGGCTCGTCGCGCGACTGGGCGGCCAAGGGCACCAATTTGCTGGGCGTTCGCGCCGTCATCGCCCAGTCCTTCGAGCGCATCCACCGCTCCAATCTTGTCGGTATGGGCGTCATCCCCTTCGTCTTCGAGGAAGGCACCTCATGGGCCTCGCTCAACCTCAAGGGCGACGAACTGGTTGAGATCGACGGACTGGGCAACATCAAGCCGCGGCAGAAGATGACCGCCAGAATCACCTACGGCGACGGCAGCGTCAAAGAGGTTCCGATCATCTGCCGCATCGATACGCTGGACGAGCTCGACTACTTCAAGAATGGCGGCATCCTGCAATACGTGCTGCGCGATCTGGCAGCATAGAGAGAGGAGTAGGGCAGTAAGGGAGTAGGGAACGCTTCCCCTATTCCCCTATTCCCGGCTTTCCAAACCGCGCTGTCGCCGCCAGCAGCACACCGAGCATCAGCCCGTTGAGGATGTGCCACAGGAAGTGCGTGCCGAGCGGGAAGCTGCCGCAGACCAGCGGATCGATCATCCGGCAGACGACCGATACGACGAAGATCGCCGAGCCCGCCAGATTGTACCAGCCGGCACGGTTGCCGCTCGCCGCCACCAAGGCGCCGAAGAAGGCGAGCGCCAGGAAGGGCGGCAGATAGCCGGTCGTGCCGTTCGACGCCTCGCGCAGCCAGTCCGGCACGGCAAAGGTCACCAGCCCGGCGACGGCATAGAAGGCGACGAAGATGGCGATCGCCTTGCCCCATTTCATGCCGAGAAAACGCCGCAGGTTGAACAGCGTGTAGGCCAGCGTGAACCCGGCGATTGGCAGCACGTCGGCCCAGACCGTGCCACGGTTGGCAAAGGTGTGGAACAGCGACGAGCCGACGCCAATCGCCACCACCCACCAGGCCAGCACTTCGGCGAAGATGCCGGTGCCGCGCCTGCGCACCTGCCAGACACCCCACAGCCCGGCGGCAAAAAAAGCCAGATTGCTCAGCGCATTGAGCGGTTCGGCCCAGAGTTCCGGCCCGGTCCGCTCGCAGTACAGGTCGACCGGCGCCAGGAGAGATTGCCACATGCTGATTGCCGCCCGAATCGCTTCCATCGTGTAGTGCAAGTCCACCTATTGCGCCCTTGCCAGCGGTTGCAACGGCAAAATTTCACCGCAACGTGACTTCCCGTTGACTGACGCTTCTGCCACATATTTCGACAACCAGAACAAAGCCGGCGTCACCGGCGGGATCGGAACGGCCATGCCATCTCGAAGACCATTGCGGCTTGCGGCCCTTGCGCTGGCCCTCTCGGCGTTTGCCGGCGGGGCCCTTGCCGAGCCAACCGACAAGCCATTAGGCGTCGTCGAGCTCTTCACCAGCCAGGGATGCAACTCCTGTCCGCCGGCCGACGAATTCTTCGCCGAGCTCGCCGCCAAGGAGGACATCGTCGCGCTCGCCTATCATGTCGATTATTGGGATTACCTCGGCTGGCAGGACACGCTGAGCCGCAAGGAAAATACCGAGCGGCAATATGAGTATATGCGCGCCTTCGGCAGCCGTTCCGTCTACACCCCGCAAGCCGTCATAAACGGCCGCAGCCATGTCAACGGCGCCAGCCGCAAGGAAGTCGACGGCGCGCTGGCCCGCATGGAGAGGGTCGGCGAAGGCATGCGCGTCGGCATCAAAGTCAGCCGGACCAGCGATCGCGTCATGATCGATGCCGGCGACGCCGTGACCGGCCCCGCCGACGCGCATGTCGTCATCGTCTATTTCAACCCGCCACAGACGATAAAGATCGGCAAGGGCGAAAACAGCGGCCGCAGCATGACCTACTGGAACGCCGTCACCAGCATCCAGACCGCCGGCATGTGGCACGGCAAGGCGCAGCGCTACGAACTGCCGATGAGCGAGATCGCCAAGAAGGGCGGCTGCGCCGTGCTGCTGCAGTCAGTTGGCAAGGACGGCATGCCCGGTCCGATCCTGGGTGCAGCCTTTATCCGCAAGCCTTAAATAGAGCGCTCCCCTTCTTCCCTGTGGGAGAAGAGGATAACCGCGCTCAAGCCTCCGACGACAGCCTGTCTGGAGGGATCGCACCGCCACGGCTCCGGCCAATAAAAAACCGGCGTCAGCTTGCTTCTGACGCCGGTCATTTAGGTTTTGGGATCGTCGCACCCGATCTTTCCAAGGAAAAACCGAGGTTGGTTCGATCCGACGCAGACCCGTGGGCGGGGGGCTTGGGGTTTACGAGCCGGTGCCGGACCGAACCGTCTCAGGCAACACCGGTAAATTCGTCGGACATTGGGGCATGAGCACGGATAAAAAAAGGCAGGATTGTGGCGAAGCATCACCAATTCCAACAGGCGTTTCGCAAACGTGACTGGACGCTGCAGAAACCGCACGACGCTGCCCTTGCTCGGCCGGGCCTTGCAATTCGGCAACGAAAGCGCCAACTTTGGTCGGCGTACGATTCATTGCGAGGATCCAGGCATGACTGATCGCAGCAGCGGGATGGAGGATGGGGACGCATCCGCAATACTGATCCCGCTGCATGAGGCAAGACGCGAACGCCTCGACCAGCCGGTGCAGTTCGACCGGCGCGAACTGGACCAGATCCTCAGACTCTACGGCCGTATGGTTGCCGCCAATGAGTGGCGCGACTATGCCATCGACCATCTCGCCGACCGCGCCGTTTTTTCTGTCTTCCGCCGCACCAGCGAAGTGCCGCTTTTCCAGATCGTCAAGGATCCGAAGCTGGCGCGCCGGCAAGGCGCGTTCGCCGTCATCGCCGCCGGCGGGCGCATCCTCAAGCGCGGCCAGGAGCTCGGCCGGGTGCTTGGCGTGTTCGACCGAACGCTGAAGCTGGTCGAAGCGTAACCTCTTATTTTTGTTCGCGGAACTTCCGCTCGGGCAGTGACTGCGGATCGGGCGGGATCGACGCCCCGCCATTGATCGGCAACTGCATGAACACCGTGTCGAGCCAGCGTCCGTGCTTATACCCTGAGCCTTCCAGGCGGCCGGAATGACGAAAGCCGAGCTTCTCGTGCAACCGTACCGAGGCGCTATCGGGCCGGCCGTCGCCGATCACCGCGATAATCTGGCGAAAACCTGCCGCCTTGGCCGCTTCGATCAGCCCTTGCATCAAGAGCAGCCCGACGCCTTGCCCTTTGGCCTCGGGCGCGACATAGACGGAATCCTCAACGACGAAGCGGTAGGCCGGGCGCGGCCGGAACGCCCCGGCATAGCATAGCCGAGCACGCTGCCGGCCTTTTCCGCAACCAGATAAGGAAAGCCGCCCGCCATCAGGTTGTCGAAGCGCGCGCCCATCTCGGTGCGGCTTGGTGGCTCGAGTTCATAGCTGGCAGTGCCATTCGTCACCGCGTCGGCATAGATTTCCGTGATCCGGTCGAGATCGGCCGACGTCGCGGCCCGCAAGGTGATGCTGCTCATAATTTAGGCACGTCGTTCATCTGCCCCATATCACAGCAAAAGCCGGCACAAAAGAAAAGGGCGGCCATTGGGCCGCCCTTTCCACACTCCTGGTCCAGGAAAACCGTATTTAGCGACGGTCGCCCATGAACTGCAGCAGGAACATGAACAGGTTGACGAAATCGAGATAGAGCCTCAATGCGCCCATGATCGCCTTGCGGCCGGCGACATCAGTCTCGTCACCCTCGAAATACATCTCCTTGATGTTCTGCGTGTCGTAGGCGGTGAGGCCTGCGAAGATCAGCACGCCGATCGCCGAAACGGCAAAGGAAAGCGCCGACGACTGCAGGAAGATGTTGATCACCATCGCGATGATCAGGCCGACCAGGCCCATGACCAGGAACGACCCGAACGCCGAGAGATCGCGCTTGGTCGTGTAGCCGTAGAGGGACAGCCCGCCAAAGGCGGCGGCGGTGGCGAAGAAGGTCTGCGAGATACTGGCGGTGGTGTAGACCAGGAAGATCGACGACAGCGACAGGCCGACGAGGCCGGCATAGACCCAGAACGTCGTCTGTGCGGCCGAAACGCTCATCGACTGGACGCGGAACGACAGGAACATCACCGCTGCCAGCGGGGCAAAGATCACCAGCCATTTCAGCGGCGAGCCGAAGATCGCGTAGCCGAACGAGGTCAGCATCTCGCCGCTTGGCAACGTCGCGACCGCCGAGGCGGGATCGCTGGTCGTGGCCAGCATGATTGTGCCGACCGCGGCAAGGCCGGTGATGAGGAGGCCAAGCCCCATCAGATTGTAGACCTTGATCATGTAGGCCCGCAGGCCCTGGTCGATGGCAGCATCGACGCCGGCGCCGGGCACGGCGCGCGTCTGATAATTGCGAACGGGATCAGCCATGGAAATCCTCATATTGCTTCTGCCCCGTCCGGTGTCAGGTCCATTTGAACCCAGGCGCCGCTGGCGGGGCTCCAGCATGCCTGCGCCGAAATATGATGGTTCTTGGTGTAAAGGACAAGACCGTAACCAAACGTAATGCTCCGTGAAGTGCCAGAGATCCGGTTTTATTGGCCTTCCCGCCCGAAACATTAACGAGATTTAATCAAAACCGGCTCTGGCTCAAAGATTCCGCAGCACCGGCGCCGCCTTGTGGCCCAGCACCCGCCACGTGCCGGCAAGGCCGATGCCGACGGTGACCACCAGTGAAAAGCCGATGGTCGCCACCGCCACCTCGGGCATGAAGTGCGATGGCAGCGTCATGATGCGCGCGACGACGAACCATGCCGCTACACCGCCCGCCGCCAGTGCGAAGATCGCGGTGGCAAGGCCGATCAGCATGTATTCCAGCGAAAAAGCGGCGATCAGCGTTTTCCTGGTCGCACCCAGGGTCTTCAGCACCACCGCGTCGTGGATGCGAGCCCGGTTGCCGGCGGCGAGCGCGCCGGCCAGCACCAGCACCGAGGCGATCAACGCCACGCCCGCTGCCGCCCTGATTGCTGTGCCGAGTTGCGCCACCAGCCGGTTGACGATTTCGAGCGCGTCCTTGACCCTGACCGTCGTGACCGCGGGAAAGGCACGCGTGACGGCGTTGAGAAGGTGCGCGTCGTCGGCTGCCGACGCATTCGTCTCGGTCAGCGTAGCCAACCAGCCGTGCGGCGCCCCGGCGAATGTGTTGGGCGAGAACACCATGACGAAATTGATGCCCATGGTTTCCCATTCGACCTGGCGGAAATTGGCGATCTTGGCCGTGATGTTGCGGCCGAGCACGTTGACGGTGATGGTGTCGCCGAGCTTCAGCCCAATCTCGTTGCCTTCCTCGGCGGAAAACGAGACCAGCGGCTCGCCGGCATAGTTCTCCGGCCACCAGCTGCCCTCGGTCAGCGTCGCATTCTCCGGCAGCTTTGCGTCATAGGTCAGGCCGCGATCGCCGCGCAGCACCCAGGCGCCCTCGGCCGGAACCTTGACCTTGTCGACAGCGACGCCGTTGAGCGCCATCACCCGGCCGCGCAGCATCGGCACCTTGATCAGCCTGCCCTGCGGCGCCTCTTTGCCGACCAGCGCAGAGAAAGCATCGACGTCGCCGCTCTGGATATCGACGAAGAAGAAGTTCGGCGCCCGTTCCGGCAGGCTGCCCGAGATCTGCCGCCTGAGATTGCCGTCGATCAGCGCCAGCGTCACCAGCAACGTCAGCCCGAGGCCAAGTGACAGAACCACCGATGGCGTCAAGGCGCCTGGCCGATGGATGTTGCCGATGGCGAGCCTGAGCGCGGTCGAACGCACGCGCGGGCTTTTCTTCGCCGCCCACTGCACCAGCGAGCCGACGACGCGCAGCACCAGGAACGACAACACCGTGGCCCCAATGAAGATCGAGGCAATACGGCGGTCGCCGGAAAACAGGATCACCAGTACCGCCAGGAGCAGGGCGATGCCCAATGCCGCGGCGATGTAGAGCGGGTGGGGAAAACCGCGGCCCTCGAAACCCATTTCGCGAAACAGCGCCGTTGCCGGCACGTCGCGGGCGCGGCCGAGCGGAAGCAAGGCGAAAGCCAGCGTCACCAGCAGCCCGAACAGCGCTGCCATGCCGAGGGCGCCGGGATAGAACCCACCTTCCGCCGGCACAGGAATAACCGATTGGAGTGCGGCGCTGGCCGCGAACGGCATCAATGCGCCGAGCACCAGGCCCAGCGTAATGCCGAGGGCGGCGATCATCAGGATCTGCACCAGATAGACGGCAAAGACGAACCCGCCCGAAGCCCCTAGGCTCTTGAAGGTGGCGATGACGCCGCGCTTGCCGTCGAGATAGGCACGCACGGCATTGGCCACGCCGACGCCGCCGACCACCAGCGCCGTCAGCCCAACCAGCGTCAGGAATTGCGAGAACCGCTCGATGTTCGAGGACAACGCCGGCGCCGCGTTGCTGCGCGTGCGGATCGACCAGCCGGCCTGCGGGAACTCTTTTGCCGCCTGCTCCTGGATCGCCTTGATCTGTGCGTCGCCGGTGCCGCCGGGCAGCCGGACCCTATAGGCGTTCTCGACCAGGCTGCCCGGCTGGATCAGGCCGGAAGCGGCAAGCCCGTCGGTCGACACCATCAGCCGCGGCGCAAAGCCGAAGCCATCCGACACCGCATCCGGCTCGTTGACCAGCCTTGCACGCAGCTCGAATGTCGCGCTGCCGAGCTTCAGCCGGTCGCCGATGCCAAGATGTAGCCGCTCGAACAAGAGAGCCGGGGCGGCGGCGCCGAAGACGCCGGATTTTTCGCCGAACAGATCCTCTCGCGACAGCACCGGCTCAGTCTCCAGCGCGCCATAGAGCGGATAGGCGCCGTCGACCGCCTTGGCCTCGACCAGCGCCTGGTCGGAGCCGTCCTCGAGCCTGGCCATCGAGCGCAGGTTGGCACTGTGCGAAACCGCGCCAAGCCGGTCGACGAAGCTGCGTTCGGCTCTGGTAAGATCGCGCTGGTTGAGCTGGAAGCGGAGATCGCCGCCGAGCAGCGTCTGGCCCTGGTCGGCAACACCGGCGGAAATCGCTTGCGCCACCGAATTGACGCCGCCGATTGCCGCGACGCCGAGCGCGATGCAGGCAAGGAAGATCAGGAAGCCGGACAGCCCGCCACGCATTTCGCGCAGCGAAAACCGAAAGGCGAGCCTCAGTGTTTGCGACAGCGGCATCAGGCGGTCACCTTGCCGGCCCTGGTGGCCGGCTCAGGCGCGTCCTCGATCAGCCCCGACCGCATCGACACCTGGCGCGAGCAGCGCGCCGCGAGTACCGGGTCATGTGTGACCAGCACCAGCGTCATGCCGCGTTCCGCGGCCTTGGCAAACAGCAGGTCGGCGACGTGCCGCCCCGGCGCCTGGTCGAGATTGCCGGTCGGCTCGTCGGCGATCAGGATGCGCGGCGACGGCGCCAGCGCCCGGGCGATCGCCACGCGCTGTTGCTCGCCGCCAGACAATTCGCCGGGGTAATGGGTGACGCGATCGCTGAGGCCGACCGCCGCCAGCTCGCGCGCCGCCACGCCGAACGGATCGGCATGGCCGGCAAGCTCCAGCGGGACGGCAACGTTTTCCAGCGCCGTCATGTTGGGGATGAGATGGAAAGACTGGAATACGATGCCGATGTTTCGCCCCCGAAACGATGCGATCTGGTCTTCGCTTTTGCCGTTGAGCAGCTCGCCGGCAATTCGAACCGTGCCCGAATCGACCCTTTCAAGCCCAGCCAAAACCATCAGCAATGTCGACTTTCCCGAACCTGAGGGTCCAACGATGCCTGTCGCTTCGCCGCCCGCCACATCGAGGCTGACGCCCTTCAGCACATGGACCGAGGAGCCACCTTCACCAAGCGTCAGCGATACGTCTTTCAGCGAAATGACGGCTTCTTCCAAAATCAAATCGTCCTATATGGAGGATGAAGGCTAGAGCATCCGATGCTCGACAAAAGATGAAAACCTGCCTTCGCCAACAGATGTTCCTGGTTCATATGGGGCCTGCCGCATGGCTTTCAAACACACCTTTGCCGCAGCCTTCGCCCTTTTTCTCGCCGTTTGCGGCGCCATTTCGTCGGCGAGCGCCGAACCGTTCACCATTGTCGGTTTGGGCGACAGCTTGATGGCGGGTTATGGCCTCGGGCCAGGTCAGGGCTTCACCGAAAAGCTGCAGTCGGCGCTTCGCGCCAAGGGCTACGATGTCACGGTCGCCAATGCTGGCGTCTCCGGCGATACGACGAGCGGCGGCCTGTCACGGCTCGACTGGTCGGTGCCGGACGGAACGCAACTCGTCATCCTGGAGCTCGGCGCCAACGACATGCTGCGCGGCGTTTCGCCCGCCATAGCGGAAAAAAACCTGGACGCCATGCTGGCAAAACTGAAGCAGCGCAAGATCGCCGTTTTGCTTGCCGGAATGCGCGCGGCGCCCAATCTCGGCGCCGACTACCAGAAGGCGTTCGACGCAATCTTTCCGCGACTGGCTGAAAAATACGGCGTGCCGCTCTATCCTTTCTTTCTCGAGGGCATCGCTGGTCAATCCGTCCTGCAGCTCGAGGACGGCCTTCATCCGAACGCCGGAGGCGTCGACCGCATCGTCGAGGGTATGCTGCCCGGTGTGGAGAAGGCCATTGCAACGGTGCGGGGTAATTCCTGAAGGCGAGGGTTCGCCGCCGCACCACATTCCGTTGGGGAAGCTTTTAGGCAGCCCTGCGACCAACAAACCGCTTGCCCCGTTCGAATATCGATGATTCGCTAGGTGCAAGAGTTCGATTCGAGGACAGGAGGCTTCCCATGCCGCGTCTTTTTACCGCCCTCGAAATACCGCGTGATGCCGCTCTTTCGCTGTCCCTGCTCAGGGGCGGCCTGCCCGGAGCCCGCTGGATCGACGTCGAGAACTACCATCTGACGCTGCGCTTCATCGGCGATGTCGAGGGCCATGTCGCCGACGAAATCGCCAACGCGCTCGACCGTGTTCACCGCTCCTCCTTCCCGCTGACGCTGTCCGGCGTCGGCGCCTTCGGCCAGAAGAAGCCGCATGCGGTGTGGGCCGGGGTCGCCGCTTCGCCCGATCTTTCCGCATTGCAGGCCGAGATCGAGCGCATCTGCCAGCGGCTCGGCATCCCGGCCGACCCGCGCAAGTTCATGCCGCATGTGACGCTGGCCCGCCTGCGCAATTCGAGCCCGCTCGATGTCGCCCAGTACCTGTCGGCACGCGGCAATTTTTCGACGCTGCCGTTCCGGGTCGGCCGCTTCGTGCTGATGTCGTCGCGCGATTCGGTCGGCGGCGGGCCTTACGTCGTCGAGGAGGCCTGGCCGCTTTCAGGTGCCGACAACCGCGTCGCCAGCCGTTTGGTCGGCGCCGCCGACGCTTCGCGGATCATGCGGTAGGCGGATATGGCCAGGGAGAAACTAGCAAAAGAGGCGATCCGCGCCGAACTTGCCGGCCTCGAAGGCTGGTCGCTTGCCAAGGATGGCGGCTCGATCACCCGCACCTTCACCTTCAAGAATTTCTCCGAAGCCTTTGCCTTCATGACCCGCGTCGCCCTGGCGGCGGAGAAGATGGACCACCATCCCGACTGGTCGAATGTCTACAAGACGGTAAACGTGACCCTCAACACGCACGACGCCGGCGGCCTGACGGCGCTGGATTTCGATCTGGCCAGAAAGATGAACCGCTATTTCGGCGGCTGAGCCTAGCTACACCTTGCAGCGAGGTTCGGCTTTCACCACATTTTGCCTCGCGGTCATGCGTGAAGTCACGCGACGGCCGCAAGGAGAGATTAATGGCGCAAAAATCCGGTTTTGATTTCTTCGGCCTCGGCAGCAAGCCGGGCAACGAGAGTGACGTGCGCGACAAGTTCTGGCGTACGGCGAAGAAAGCCGCCCGTCATATCCCGTTTATGGAAGAGGTGGTCGCCGCCTATTACTGCGCCATGGACAAGAAGACGCCGCTTCGCGCCAAGGGCACATTGCTGGCTGCGCTCGGCTATTTCGTGCTGCCGACGGACGTCATCCCCGATTTCATGGTTGGGCTTGGCTTCACCGACGACATCGCCGTGCTGACCGCCGCGATCACAACCGTCAGCGCCCACATCACGCCCGCGCACCGGCTCGCCGCCAAACAGGCCATCGCCGACAAGAGCTGAGCCGGCACGGCGCAAAAAATCGCGCGAGACTTTCCGGCCGTCAAACCCACCGCCGCACCCGCGCCTTGTAGGCGCGATAGGCATCTCCGAACTTCCGCTCGAGATAGCGCTCTTCCGGCGCGATGACGCCGGTATTGATCACCTACAGCAGGGGGATGACGAGCGCGATAGCCCAAAGACTTCCGGCGGCGACGCCGAGGCCCAGATAAATGAGGGTCGCTCCCAGATACAAGGGGTTTCTGGTCCGCCGATAGATACCGTCGACGACCAGCGCCGTCGTTGGCAAGGTCGGTGGTATGTTGGTTCCAGCGGCCTGAAAGCGGCCCGCCGCCATAAAGAGGAACACGAAGCCGCACACCGCGAGCACGGCGCCGGCCAGATAGCGGGCGAGCGCCTGCCCGGCCATGACCGGGAGGGGCGCGAGCACCTCGAGCACGGTTGCCGCCGCCAGGAAGCCGAGGAAAATCAAAGGCGGTAGCGCAATGACCCCGGGAACGTCGGACGCGCCCGATCCGCCCGCCGCCTCTCCGCCATCCGACCGGGGCACCGCGCCGCTAGCCGCCGCGCGGACGGCGACACGAATGCCGAACACAATCGCCAGGACGACTGTGCCGCCCGCGAGGATCAGGACTGTCTCGGAAATGGCCATGGCCAAATCTCCCGTAAGCCGCCAAGGAGGGCACCCTGGCCGAGTGCCGTGGCAACGAACGCAGACATGGTACCGCCTGCAGGGAAATTCGTCACGTACCTCAAGAAAAGCGGGAATCGCCGCGAAACCTAGCTGCTTGAAAAGTCAAACTCTTGCCGTTTTCGTGGCCTCCAAGTCGCGGCAGGGACAGTGCGCCAGCCGCTTTTTCGGGCGGCAGCGCGAAGACGGCGGCGGTTTCCTGGCGTGAACATCCTTTTCTTAGGGAAATTCACCGTTTGGTAACCCAGATTAAATCAAAATGAAGCGACGGGCAGGACGCCGAGCCGGCCTGCCGCCGCACCAGTGGAATACGGGAAAAGCGATGCGCGGATTGATTGCTATAGTTTCCAGCCTGGCCCTGGTGGCCCTGACGGCGCCCGCGCTGGCGCAGTCGGCCACCAAGATCGGCCAGCATAATGCCTGGGGCACCTACAGCTATCAGGCGTCGGGCGGCGGCAAGGTCTGCTATGTCCTGACCGTGCCAACCGACAAGCAGCCGCCGACGCTCGATCACGGCGACATGTTCTTCTTCGTCAGCCAGCGGCCGGGGCAGCAAGTGTCCTACGAGCCGCAATTCATTGCCGGCTATACCTTCCAGGAGGGTTCCAAGGCCACCGTCACCATCGACAAGAAGTCTTTCTCGATGTTCACGCGCGGCAAGTCGGCCTGGGTCGAGAACGCCGCCGAGGAGCCGGTGCTGATCGCCGCGATGAAGACCGGCACGGACATGAAGGTGTCGGCCAAGTCCGGCCGCGGCAACACCACCACTTACGTCTTCTCGCTGAAGGGCATCTCGGCGGCGCTGGCCTCGATCGCCAAGTGCAAGTAGGCGGTTAGGCGCGGTCTTCCCTTCCCTCCTTGTGGGAGAAGGTGGATCGGCGCGCAGCGCCGAGACGGAAGAGGGGTGTTGGACGGAACGCGGTCGGCGCCAAGCTGGAACACCCCCGACCGAGCTACGCTCGGGCCACCTTCTCCCAGGGGAGAAGGGAAGACCACCTGCATGACTCCGCCGCTAACCTGTGCTATGCGCCGCGCTTCATTTCGGGCACGATGCTGTACTCGGCCGCAAATCGCTTATATTGGCGCAACAATGACCCTTTCATTCGATCTCACCACTGAGGGCGCGCGTGACGCGTTGCGCACCCGCACGACGCCTGAAAAGCCGTCGCTGATCGGCCTGACGCGCGCCGAACTCGGGGCCGCCCTCGTCGCCGCCGGCATCGTGCCGGAGCGCCAGGCGAAAATGCGCGCCCAACAGCTCTGGCATTGGATCTATGTGCGCGGCGTTTCCAACTTTGCCGGCATGTTCAACATCTCCAAGGATCTGCGCGCCGCCCTTGACACGCATTTCACCGTTGCCAGGCCCGAGATCGTCGAGGAGCAGATTTCCTCCGACGGCACGCGCAAATGGCTGTTCCGCTTTCCGCCGCGCGGCGCCGGCCGGCCGGTCGAGATCGAGACCGTCTACATTCCCGAAGAAGGCCGCGGCACGCTCTGCATCTCTTCGCAGGTCGGCTGCACCCTGACCTGCTCCTTCTGCCACACCGGCACGCAGAAGCTGGTGCGCAACCTGACCGCCGAGGAAATCCTCGCCCAGCTTTTGACCGCCCGCGACCGGCTCGGCGATTTCCCCGACCGCGACACACCCGACGGCGCCATCGTGCCGGCCGAGGGCCGGAAAGTGTCCAACGTCGTCATGATGGGCATGGGCGAGCCGCTCTATAATTTCGAGGCGGTGAAGAAGGCGCTGCTGATCGCATCCGACGGCGACGGGCTTTCCCTGTCGAAGAGGCGCATCACGCTCTCGACATCGGGTGTCGTGCCCGAGATCTTCCGCACCGGCGAGGAGATCGGTGTGATGCTGGCGATCTCGCTGCACGCCACCAATGACGATCTGCGCGACCTTTTGGTGCCGATCAACAAGAAGTATCCGCTGAACGAGCTGATCGCTGCCTGCCGGGCCTATCCCGGCCTGTCCAACGCCAAGCGGATCACCTTCGAATATGTGATGCTGAAGGACGTCAACGATTCAATCGAGGACGCCAAGGCGCTGGTCAAGTTGCTCAAGGGCATCCCCGCCAAGATCAATCTGATTCCGTTCAATCCGTGGCCGGGCACCAACTATCAGTGCTCGGACTGGGAAACGATCGAGAAGTTCGCCGACTACATCAACAATGCCGGCTATGCCTCGCCGATCCGCACGCCGCGCGGCCGCGACATCCTCGCCGCCTGCGGCCAGCTCAAGTCGGACTCCGAGCGTATGCGCAAGGTCGACCGGCTGGCGCTGGAAGCGATGATGATCGCGGGGCATGGCGAGGTGTGAACCGCGTCGTCGCCTATCTGATCCGCTTCGCCGTCATCCTTGTCGGCTATGGCGTTGCTTCGCTGGCGGCAAGCGCCTTCCTTAACATCATGTTCCTGGCGTCTCTTGGGCTGATGACGGACGAGATTCAACCGGCGGCGCAGGCTTCGCTGTGGTTTTCAGTCCCCTTCGTCGGGCTGTTCGTCGCCTATTTCGCTTTCATGCCGGCGGCCATCGCCATCCTGGTTTCCGAGGTCCTTGGCCGGCGGGACTGGCTGTTCTATGCACTGGCGGGCGCGGCGGTGGCGGCGGTCTTCCTCGGCTTCGTCCACCAGACGGCCGATGCCAATTTCGAGGTTACCAACACCAGCGTCATGCTGGCGGTGATCGGCTGCGGTATGGTCGGCGGTATTTTCTACTGGCTGAGCGCCGGGCGCTCGGCCGGAAGCTGGCGCCAGATCAGCGCATGACCCCGAACCAAAGGTTCGGAAAGGATCATGGGCAAAATGAAAGTACCTATTTCGCCTGGGCCGTCAGGATCTTGAGCGCGAAGGCCGAAAAAACTCCGGCAAACAGATAGTCGACGACGCGGGTCACACGCGGGCTGGATTTCATCGCGGCCGAGAATTTTTCCGCCGCCAGCACCATCGGCGCCGTCACCGGGATTGCCAGCACGACGAACATCGCGCCGAGGAAGAACAGCTTTCCCGGCGCATTGGGGTCATGGGCGGAGACAAATTGCGGCAGGAAGGTCATGAAGAACAGGATGATCTTCGGGTTGAGCAGGTTGACCCCGAGCCCCGCGGCCCAGCTGCGGAACAGTGAGATCTGCGGCCCGCTCTTCTTCTCCGGTGAAAACGCCGACCCTTTTGTGATCGCCTGCCATGCCAGGAAGACCAGATAGCCGGCGCCGAAAATCTTCAGCACGAAGAACGCCATCGGCGAGGCGACGATCAGCGCCGAGACGCCGACCACCACCAGCGTGGTGTGAATCAGCGTGCCGCACAAGGCGCCGGTCATCGAGGCAAAACCGGTGGCACGGCCCTGGCTCAGCGTGCGCGAGACGAACAGCGTCATGTCAGGCCCGGGCGTGATCGCCAGGATGAAGGTGGCGATGGAGAACTGGATAAGCGTGGCACTGTCGGGGATGAAGGACATGGCTCGTCTCGTAGCGGCAAAAGACGGCGCAGCCATAGCGCAGGACCCGTGTGCTCGCCAGCCTCTGAGCGATACAGCATCTGGTCCAGCATCGTTCGTCCCTTGCGCTGGCCTAAAACGCCGTGATACCTCGCCCGCGAAGAACCCCTGTCGCGGAACTGCCCACCATGTCGAAAGCAAAAGCCGTCAAGAAAGTCGTGCTCGCCTATTCCGGCGGCCTCGATACCTCGATCATCCTGAAATGGCTGCAGACCGAGCTCGGCGCCGAGGTCGTCACCTTCACCGCCGATCTCGGCCAGGGTGGCGAACTGGAGCCGGCTAGGCGCAAGGCCGAGATGATGGGCATCAAGGACATCCGCATCGTAGATGTCCGCGAGGAGTTCGTATCCGATTTCGTCTTCCCGATGTTCCGCGCCAACGCCGTCTATGAGGGCAGCTATCTGCTCGGCACCTCGATCGCCCGGCCGCTGATCTCGAAACATCTTGTCGAGATCGCCAGGGAGACCGGCGCCGACGCGATCGCGCATGGGGCCACCGGCAAGGGTAACGATCAGGTGCGTTTCGAGCTTTCCGCCTATGCGCTGAACCCCGACATCAAGGTCATCGCACCCTGGCGCGACTGGTCGTTCAAGTCGCGCACCGACCTGATCAACTTCGCTGAGCAGCACCAGATCCCGGTGCCGAAGGACAAGAAGGGCGATGCGCCGTTCTCGGTCGACGCCAACCTTCTGCACTCCTCCTCCGAGGGCAAGGTGCTAGAGGACCCGTGGAGCGAGCCGCCGGAATTCGTCCACCAGCGCACCATATCGCCGATGGATGCGCCGGATGAGGTCACCGAGATCGAGATCGAATTCCTCAAAGGCGATCCGATCGCGCTCGACGGCAAGAAACTGTCGCCGGCGACGATGCTGGCGGCGCTCAATGATCTCGGCCGCGACAACGGCATTGGCAGGCTAGATCTGGTCGAGAACCGTTTCGTCGGCATGAAATCGCGCGGCGTCTACGAGACCCCCGGCGGCACCATCCTGATATCGGCCCACCGGGCGATCGAATCGATCACGCTCGACCGCGGAGCCGCCCATCTCAAGGACGAGTTCATGCCGCGCTATGCCGAGCTGATCTATAACGGCTTCTGGTTCGCGCCCGAGCGGCTGATGCTGCAGGCGATGATCGACAAGAGCCAGGAAGACGTTGAAGGCACGGTGCGGCTGAAGCTCTACAAGGGCAACGTGATTGTCACCGGCCGCAAGTCGAGGAAGACGCTCTATTCCGATGCGCTGGTCACCTTCGAGGACGACCGCGGCGCCTATGATCAGAAGGATGCCGAAGGTTTCATCCGCCTCAACGCGCTCAGGCTTAGGACATTGGCCGCGCGCAGCCGCACGGGTTGAGCCAAACACTATTCCAGGAAAACCCGGCGGAGACGCCGGGTTTCTATTTGGTATCCCTCGCGGGACGGAGGGATTCTGATAATGAAAACGCCATTTTTCTCCTGCTTGCGGCAGCCATCGTCTTTATTGGATGCCAGTCCTCGCAGGCGGCCTCGAAACGCGAGCAGAATCCAGACGGGTGCATCTCTGCTGTCCACCTGTGGAGCATCACGCTCAAGCACGATATCGCCTCTTTCATGGGCGTCTCGCAGGAGCACATGCCGGCCCTGTTCTGCCAGCGCCTTGCCGAAGGGGTGCGCACCGGACGCATCAGCTACTCCGACATAAACAGCCTGCAGCTAGATCAACCGACCGAAATCTGGATGGTCATCAAGGGCAAGTCAAAGGCGGCTGCTAGGGCCACCCCGGCGCCGCGGAACCCCAAATTCCGTACCTGCTCAAATGTTATCACCGGCTCCTTCGAGGTTGCCGCTTCCGAGAAATGCCCCTTGGGCGGCAGCTACTCGCAAGCTGCCGGAGTCCCGACGGTGATCGAGGGCAGGCCAAAGGCGGCTCCTTCAACGCCACGGAACTCCAAGTTCCGTACCTGCTCAAATGTTTACGCAGGCTCCTTCGAGGTTCCCGCTTCCAAGAAATGCCCATTGGGCGGCGGTTACGTGAACAATTGAGAGCCCAGGCGCTCGCCTCTCTTGGCATGCCACACGCACCGACAAAAAAGCCCGGCACACGGCCGGGCTTTTTGTCGAACGGACATTTCTAGTCAGCCGCCGTCGATCGCGTCGGCGATCTGGGCGATGGCCTGTTGGTAGACGCTCGCGGAATTCCAGCCGGCAATTGCACCGATATTCGCCTGCGCGCTGGCGCCCGGTCGCCAACCATGACTCTTGAGGAAGTTGGCGGTAGAAGCCAACGCAGTGGCCTTGTCGCGCAGGTTTTTGTTGCCTACGCCATATGTCAAAACATTTCCGGGCAGGAACTGCGTGTGACCAATCTCGCCATGCGCGGCACCGACCGACGAGGCGCTCAACGCTCCGCGATCAACCAGCTTCAGGGCCGCAATGGCATGCGGGTAGAAGAACTCCGGACGGCGGCAGTCATAAGCGAGCGTTAAAATGGCGGAGACCGTATTCTGGTTGCCCATGGCGGAACCGAAGCCGGTTTCCATGCCCCAGATGGCGAGCAACACGCCCGGCGACACGCCGTAATTCTGTTCGATCTTGTCGAACAGCGCAGCATTGGCCTTCTTCAGTGCACGGCCCCTGGCAATGATCGCGGACGCGCCACGGCGCTTCATGAAAGCTTCCACCGAGCCGCTGAAAGCCTTATGGATGGCGCGGTCAACGGAGATCGTCTTTGTCGCGTAGGTTGCGCGAGCCAGAGCGGCCAGACCCTTCGAGCCGACGCCGTCGGCCTTGGCCTCTGCGGCGAACTCCGGTTTCCACGCCTCGAAGCCGGCGCCGCTCTTGCCACAGCTGGCCGCCCCTGCGCCCGTCGCCAGCGCAAGCACCGCCACCACCGTGGCCACTACAAACATCTTCTTGGCAAGAAATGCCATGCTGCTCTCCTGGTTGCCTGAATCACGTTCCCAATTGCGAACTTGCCTGCGAAACACCTGCTTGTCACTGCCCCGGCGCCACGCCGATGCACTCAATACAGCAGGAACCTCAAATCCACCACACTGGCGGACACCCGGGAATTTGCCTACGATCAAGTAATTATTGTGGCGGGGGCAGAATAAGCATGGAAGACGTTGACGTCGTGATCATCGGCGCCGGTTCAGCCGGGCTTTCGGCTGCCAAGACCCTGCGCGCTGCCGGTTTTTCCTTCAAATTGTTGGAAGCGATGAACCGCATTGGCGGCCGCGCCTGGACCAGCGATCAGCATTTCGGCGTGCCGTTCGACATCGGCTGCGCCTAGTTGCATGCCGCGGACCGCAATCCCTATTTTCCCGAGGCGAAAGCCGCCGCCTGGACGCTTCACCATCACGACATGAATGTCGATCATCTCTACTACCGCGAGCGAAAGGCAAGCGAAGCCGAAGAGGCGGCGATGAAGGTGGCCGACGCAAGGCTGTTCGAACTGGTGGCGGCACATCAGGTGAGGGAAGGCGACGACGACCGTCTTTCGGCATTGCTCGCCAAGGGACACGCGCCGCGCGCCGCCGCAACCTTCGCCGGGCCGATGGATTTCGGCGCCGACGAGGACGAGATATCGATCCGCGACTTTCAGGCCGCCGCCGATCTCGATCCGAACTATTTCACCAGGGAAGGCTTCGGTACGCTGGTTGCGCGCTTCGGCGCCGATGTGCCGGTGGCACTGTCGACGCCGGTGCGCAAGATCGTCTGGGATGGGCCGGGCGTAGCCTGCGTCACCGATCGCGGTACCATCTGCGCCAAGGCGGTTATCGTCACCGCCTCGCCGGCAGTGCTCGCCTTCGAGGAGATTGCGTTCTCGCCTGCACTCCCCGACGCGCATTTCGCCGCCTTCTTTGACCTGCCGATGGGCATGCTGACCAAGCTGCCGGTCGAAATATCCGGTACAAGGCTCGGCCTGGAGCCGTTCGACGATTTGCTGATCGAGCGGCTGGCCAGACACGACATCTACTTCCTCTGCTTTCCCTTCGACCTCGATCTGATGGTCGGTTTCGTCGGCGGCGATTTCGCCTGGGAGATGTCGGCGGCGGGCGAGGCGGCCGGCATCGACTTCGTCGTCGACCGGCTCTGCGGCATCTTTGGCGGCGACGTGCGAAAACATGTCGGACGCGCGATGATGACCAATTGGGGCGCTGAGCGGTTCGTGCGCGGCGCCTATGCGGCGGCGCGGCCAGGCCGCTCGCAAGCGCGCGCCACGCTGATGCAGCCGGTGGCGGAAAAGATCTTCTTCGCCGGCGAGCATTTGGCCGGTCCGCTGATGCAGACCTGCGGCGGCGCCAGGCTATCGGGCGCGGCAGTGGCCAAGGAGGTCGTCGCCCAGCTTGCGGCAAAATAGCGTCGGCCGGCAGGAACGTGGGCAGCTGACAGGCGTTTGGCGTTCTCCTGTTCGTATTGTCCTTCGCATTTCGAATGATTTGAGACGCCAATGAAGCTTTTCGACTGCCCGCATTGCGGCCACCGTCTCTATTTCGAGAACGCGCAATGCCTGAACTGCGCCAGCCTCGTGGTCTACGATCCCGAGCATGCGTGCTTCGCGCTGTCCGGCGGCGACGTCTTCCATTGCACCAATGCCGACGAATGCGCCTGCAACTGGATGGCGGAGCCCGGCCACGCCTTCTGCCGCGCCTGTTCGCTGAACCAGCTGATCCCGGATCTGTCGGTCGACGGCAACCGCCGCCGCTGGATCCGTGTCGAGGCGGCAAAGAAGCGTGCCGTGTATTCGCTGCTCGCCTTCGGCCTGCCGGTCGCACCCAAGCAGAATCCCGGCGACGAGATCGGCCTCGCTTTCGATTTTCTTGCCGATCCGATCGGCGGCGGTCCCGGCGGCGAGCGTATCTTGACCGGCCACGACAACGGCCGGATCACGCTCAACGTCGCCGAGGCGGATTCGGCAGAGCGCGAGCGACGGCGCGTCGAGATGGGCGAGAACTACCGCACGCTGCTCGGCCATTTCCGCCATGAACTCGGCCATTATTACTGGGACCGCCTGATCCGCGACGATCCGCAAAGGCTTGCCGGTTTTCGCGCTTTGTTCGGCGACGAGCGCGCCGATTACGAACAGGCGCTGAAGACCTATTATGCCGATGGCGCGCCGCCCGACTGGCAGCAGCGCCATATCTCGGCCTATGCGACGTCGCACCCATGGGAGGACTGGGCCGAGACATGGGCGCATCACATGCACATCACCGACACGCTGGAGATGGTGCATGCCCTGAATTTCCCGCTCGGCCGGTTGGAGACCGTTGAAGCCAACGAGCTGCCGCGCGCCGATACCGGCGGCAAGTTGCAGCCGGCACCATCGGAACCCGCCCCCAGGCCAGAGCCCTTCGAAAGGATTCTCGAGCGCTGGCTGGTGCTGTCGGAGGCGTCCAACTCGATCAACCGCTGTATGGGCCTGCCCGATCTCTATCCCTTCGTCATCTCGGACGTGGCGGCGCAAAAACTTGCTTTTGTTCACGAGCTTTTGACCGACCTGCCGAAAACGACTGGAACAAATCGTGAGCCGGCCGAAGCCTTTTAGCCGGAACGCATGCGGCTTTGCTTCGTTTTCGGTCCCGAGGGACTGTGAAACGGAGAGAAAACCATGAAACGCATATTGTTTCCGGCGGTGGCCGGAGCGCTCATAGCGATGTCGGGCTCTGCTTTGGCCGACACCGCCGTCTCGGCCATCACCGATCTCAATGTACGCGCCGGCCCCGGCCCGCAATATCCGGTCATCGGTGTGCTCGCGGCCGGCCAGTCGGCGACGCTCGACGGCTGCATCGCCAACAGCAAATGGTGTACCATCGCCGAGGCCAACGGCCAAGGCTGGGTCTATTCCGACTATGTGACGGCCGATTTCGGCGGCAGCCGTGTGGTCCTGACACAGCGTCCGGCCAGCGCCGACATTGCCGTCGTGACACCGCCTGCCGATAGCGCCGAATATTCCGACACCTATACCGGAGCGATCGTTGCCGGCGAGGCGATCGAGCCCATCCGCAGACCGCCGGCCGAGATCCGCACCTATGTCCGTACGCATCGGCTCGAACCGGTCTATCTCGAGGGCGAGGTGGTGACCGGCGCGACGTTGCCTGACACCGTCGAGCTGCGCGAGATTCCGGACTATGATTACCGCTATGTCTATGTGAACGGCCAGCCGGCACTGGTCGATCCAGGCACCAGGCGCATCATGTACGTCGAACGCTGACAATACAAACAGGGCGGTCGCCCTATAGCGGCGGCCGCTCGCACTGCCGACATTGCCACAAGCCGGTACTGCCGCTGCAATACCGGTTTCCACATTGCGGCCGATGTTCTAGACCTTGCGAGCCGAAGCACCAGCCAGCGAGCCCGCGTGACGATCGACCCAACCGCCTTCCAACAGTACCGGCACACCACCAACAACAAGACCACTTTGCCGCGGCTTCTGCTTGGAGCGGTGGTCGTCATCCTGTTCTGGCTCGGAACCACTGCCGCCGTGCTGTTCGGCGGCACATATGCCTTTGCCGTTTGGCAGGCGTCATCTGGCACCGCCTCGCCAGGTGGAGGAGCGGTGCAGGATTTCACGGCCTCTCCTGCGGGCATCCTCGCGGCGCTGGCTTCATTTGCCGGAATCTGGCTCGGCCTTTGGGCTGCAATGCGCTGGATCCATCGCGAGAAGCTGACCGCCCTGATTGGCGTCAGCCGGCGCATTTCTTGGGCGGGGTTCCTGAAAGGGTTGACCGCGGTGCTGATCACCTCGCTGCTTTCCGAGATCCTGCTTTATGGTTTGCAGCCCGACATCGCGCGCGGCGCGATCGGCCTGTCCTGGTGGCTTTTGTTCCTGATTCCGATCGCCGCCCTGACCTTTCTGCAGACCTCGTCGGAGGAGATGCTTTTTCGCGGTTATCTGCTCAGGGGCCTGGCGAGCCGGTTCCAGAACCCTTTCATCTGGGCGCTGCTGCCGGGATTGCTGTTCACCTCCCTGCACTGGAGCCCAGGTTCGAGCGCCGCCATCAATGCCTGCGTGCTGGCCTCGATCGCCGCCTTTGCGCTGTTGCTGACGCTTCTGGTCTATGCGACCGGCAATCTCGGTGCAGGCTTCGGCGCCCATCTCGGCAACAATCTGACCGGTTTCCTGCTGATTTCGCACCAGCAAAGCTATAATTCCTTCGCCCTGTTCAACGCCAAGCCGCTCGAATCCGCCGGCTGGACGACTTTAGACGCCGTCCTCATCGCCGTGATCGGCATCGTCAGCAGCCTGTTGACTGTTCTGTTGCTTTTGCATCCGCGCTCACCGCTGAAGGTCGAGCCGGATATGCCGCGCGCCGGCGGCGTGCGCTGATGCGCCTTGCCTGGCCGCCCCGAGCATATTTGGCGCAAAGCCTGACCAAAGCTTGACTCTGCAGCCGATTTCCTGTCTACACGCCGCGAAATCCGCGACGAGTATTCCTCCGAGCAAACCGACCGGGACGCCGAAACCTCCTTGAGGTGAAGTGCTGTAAATCGATCCCGGAGGCCAACACCCGGCAGCGCTGTGCGCCCCCGGGTGCTTTTTGGCTTTGGGCTTTTGCCCGGACCGGCTTTTGCTTGGACAGTTGGCGCGAACGCATTACCTCTCGGGCATCATCCGGGTGCCAGGGAAAAGGAAAAAGAATGTTTGAATCGCTACAGGAACGCACAAGAGGTGTGGAGGGCCATCGGCCCGACAGGGATCAAAATCAATCCAAGGCGCTGTCGCGCGGTGGGTTGACCAATGTTTGAGTCCCTGCAAGAGCGCCTTGGTTCGATCCTGAACGGCCTCACCGGCCGCGGCGCCTTGTCGGAGGCTGATGTCTCGGCGGCGCTGCGCGAGGTGCGCCGTGCGTTGCTCGAGGCCGACGTGGCCCTGGAAGTGGTGCGTTCCTTCACCGACAAGGTGCGCGAGAAGGCCGTCGGCGCCGCCGTGGTCAAGTCGATCAAGCCCGGCCAGATGGTCGTCAAGATCGTCCATGACGAACTGGTCGAGATGCTCGGCGCCGAGGGCGTCGCCATCGATCTCAATGCACCGGCTCCGGTCGTCATCATGATGGTCGGCTTGCAGGGTTCCGGCAAGACGACGACCTCGGCCAAGATCGCCAGGCGCCTCACCGACCGTCAAAACAAGAAGGTTTTGATGGCCTCGCTCGACACGCGGCGTCCCGCCGCGCAAGAGCAGCTCCGCCAGCTCGGCGAGCAGGTCAAGGTCGCCACATTGCCGATCGTCGCCGGCCAGACGCCGGTCGATATCGCCCGCCGCGCCGTGCAGGCGGCCAAGCTCGGCGGCCATGACGTCGTCATCCTCGACACTGCCGGCCGCACCCACATCGACGAGCCGCTGATGGTCGAGATGGCCGACATCAAGAAGATGTCGTCGCCGCACGAGATCCTGCTGGTTGCTGATTCGCTGACCGGCCAGGACGCCGTCAATCTGGCAAAAAGCTTCGACGAGCGCGTCGGCATCACCGGCCTCGTGCTGACTCGCATGGACGGCGACGGCCGCGGTGGTGCGGCGCTCTCGATGCGCGCCGTTACCGGCAAGCCGATCAAGCTGATCGGCACCGGCGAAAAAATGGACGCGCTGGAGGAATTCCATCCCAAGCGTATCGCCGACCGCATCCTCGGCATGGGCGACATCGTCAGCCTCGTCGAAAAGGCGGCCGAGAACATCGACGCCGAACAGGCGGCGGCGATGGCCAGGAAGATGCAGTCGGGCAAGTTCGACCTGAACGACCTCGCCGGCCAGCTTCAGCAAATGTCGAAAATGGGCGGCATGGGGGGCATCATGGGGATGATGCCCGGTATGGGCAAGATGAAGGATCAGATGGCCGCCGCCGGTCTCGACGACAAGATGTTCGGCCGCCAGCTCGCCATCATCTCGTCGATGACCAAGGCGGAGCGCGCCAACCCCGATATTCTGAAGCACTCGCGCAAGAAGCGCATCGCCGCCGGCTCGGGCACCGACGCGGCCGAAATCAACAAACTGTTGAAGATGCATCGCGGCATGGCCGACATGATGAAGGCGATGGGCGGCAAGGGCAAAGGCGGCGGCCTGATGCGCGGCATGATGGGCGGCCTCGCTTCCAAGATGGGGCTCGGCGGCATGATGCCTGGCGGCCCAGGCGGTCCCGGAGGCGGCATGATGGGCGGCGGCATGCCGGATCTCTCCAAGATGGACCCCAAGCAGCTCGAAGCCTTGCAGAAGCAGGCGCAGGCGGCCGGGCTCGGCGGCATGAAGGGCCTGCCCGGCGGTCTTCCCGGTGGCGGTGGCCTGCCTGGGCTGCCCGGCGGCATGAAATTTCCCGGCCTGCCGGGCGGTGGCGGGCTGCCAATGCTTGGCAAGAATGGCCTCGGCAAGAAGAAGTGAGGGCGCCATGAACGAAGAGAAGGACATGGCGGACGCACGTGCGGCGCTGGCCAATTATCGCGCCTCGATCGACAACATCGACGCGGCGCTGATCCACATGCTGGCCGAGCGCTTCCGCTGCACCAAGGCAGTCGGTGTGCTGAAGGCGGAACATGGCCTGCCGCCTGCCGACCCGGCGCGTGAGCAGGAGCAGATCGCCCGTCTTCGCCAACTGGCCAAGGACGCCCATCTCGACCCGGATTTCGCGGAGAAATTTCTGAACTTCGTCGTCCGCGAAGTGATCCGCCATCACGAGCAGATCGCCGCATCCAACGGCGTGACGAAAACCGGCTGAGGACCAGCCACCAACCGATCAACCAAATCAGAGCTTTTAGGAGAAGAGAAATGCCACTGAAAATCCGATTGGCCCGTGCGGGCTCGAAGAAGCGTCCCTATTACCATGTCGTCGTCGCCGACGCGCGTTCGCCGCGTGACGGTCGTTTCATCGAGTCGCTAGGCTCGTGGAACCCGCTGCTGCCCAAGGACGGCGAACGCGTCAAGGTCGACGCCGAGCGCGTCAAGCATTGGCTGTCGCATGGCGCCCAGCCGACCGACCGCGTGCTGCGCTTCCTCGATGAAGCCGGCATCGCCAAGCGCGAAGCCCGCTCCAACCCGAAGAAGGCCGAGCCCGGCAAGAAGGCGCAGGAGCGCGCAGCCTTGCTGAAGAAGGCGCAGGAAGATGCCGCCGCGGCCGTTGCCGCCGCTGCAGCCGCGCCGGCCGAGGCGGAAGCCGCCAGCGCCGAATAAATCATCTCCACAACCACGAAACGGCGGGCCTTGCCCGCCGTTTTGCTGTTCGTCCGCATGGTGCGGCCCGATCAATAGCCCTCTGGGCAACTCGCAACGTACACACGACCGTTACGATCGCGATAACGGCACTGGCCGCTTTCGCTGGCACGGCCGATCAGCGCACCGGCCAAAGCGCCGGCCGCACCACCGATCACCGCGCCCTTGGTTGGGTTGCCGGCCACCGCAGCGCCGACCGCCGCACCGCCCAGGCCACCAACTGCCGCGCCTTGCTCAGTGCGGGAGCAGGCACCGAGCGGTACCAGCAAGGCCATCAAGATCATCACCTTTTTCATTGTCGTTCCTCTCCAACAGGGTGCCGTCCTCGCCGCTGAACCTCCTAACTCGCAACCAGGCGATTTGATCCAAAGAAGAAGATCGGCTGCCGCCCGGCAGCGCTCGATTTGATCCAACTCGATTTGATCCAAAGAGTAGAAAAGCGGCGGCAGATCGCGCCCGCTCTGGCGGCGTGGCCACCATCGAACGGCTTTCGAAGTCGCCGCTATTGGCTGAACGGGAACAACGCGCGCACCCTTGGATCGCGCAGATACAGGCCACCCCAGAGGATGGCGCCGAGATAGACGCCGAACAGTATGTGCGAGAATAAAGGGCTGCCGATCCGCACATGCGTGGCGACGGCGCCGCCGAGATAAGCGGTGAGCAGGATGGCGCCGAGCACCGAGGTGCGCGGCAGCGCGTAAAGCGCTGTCGAGACCAGTCCGATGATGCCGAGCATGCGCGAGACATTGGCATCGGCCGGCCAGCCGAGCTGCACCATGGTCTGGGTGACGATTTCGAGCGGCGGTAGCTTGATCACGCCGTCGAAGATCATAAACAGCACGACGACGGCGCTGAGCACGCGGCCGGCCCACAAGGCACGCGATGAGACGGGTGCTGCCTGAGACATGGTCATTGATGTTCCCTCCGGTCGTTGTGAGCACTGGCTCCTCCGCCAGCTCGAACCAAGGACGCGGCCCGTGACGGCGATCCGACATGCCTCCAGTTTTTCCACTCCAGCGGCGAACTTTGGGTGTGTACGTTAAGTCAGCAACGAACCTGGCCAAGTCCACCTTGCGGGGTGAGGTGGAGGGCGTTATCGAAAATCCATAGAAGTGTCTTCGAGCGCTCGACGCAGCAGCCGCCTAGTCGCACAACGAAAGCAATCGATGGCCGGAGAGACCGACCTGAAACAGTTGCCGGCGGCAATGACGCCGGAATTGCTTGCCGGGGTTCATGTGTTCACCACGTTGCCACCCGATGCGCCCGTTCCCGACAGGCTCACCCGGTGATGCTATTTCGCGAGCGCGAGGGCATGACGCTGATCGACCATGCCAAGGCCGCTGGACTGAAAACCGTGTTCCGCTGCCGGATGCTGACGCTCAACATCCATTTCGTCGCTGGACGCGATCGGCTTCCTCGCCGCCATCACCGCACGACTGGCCGCGGCCGGCATCGGCGTCAATCCGGTCTCGGCCTTCTACCACGATCACCTGTTCGTGCCCGCCGACCGGGCGGAGGAGGCGCTGGAGTTGCTGTTGGACCTAGCGGAGGAGAACCGGCTGTGACGCCGGCGCCTTGCTGCCTATTGAGACGCCTGCGCTGCCCCTCATCCTCCTGCCGGAACCTTCTCCCGTGAGCGGGGAGAAGGGCGCTAACGGCCGAAGGCCGAGCCCGCGACTGCGGGCCGCCGGCCTTCCGGCGCCCCCGCGGAGGGCCAGCCGCGATAGCGGCGATACGGCCGTGAGCGAAACTACGCCGCCTTCTTCTTTGGCTGTATCAGCCCGCGCTCGACCAGCAGCTCGGCGATCTGAACCGCATTGAGTGCTGCGCCCTTGCGCAGATTGTCGGAGACGATCCACATCGAAAGGCCGTTGTCGATGGTCGAATCCTCGCGGATGCGCGAGATGAAGGTGGCGTCCTCGCCGGCCGATTCCAGTGGCGTGATGTAGCCGCCGTCCTCGCGCTTGTCGATGACCTGGCAGCCCGGCGCCTCGCGCAGGATCTCGCGCGCCTCATCGGCGGTGATCGGCTTTTCGAACTCGATGTTGACCGCTTCCGAATGACCGATGAACACCGGCACCCGCACGCAGGTCGCCGTCAGCTTGATCTTGGGGTCGAGCATCTTCTTGGTCTCGGCCACCATCTTCCACTCTTCCTTGGTGAAGCCGTCGTCGAGGAAGACGTCGATATGCGGGATGACGTTGAAGGCAATACGCTTGGTGAACTTCTTGACGTCGACGGTGTCGGCGACGAACACCGCGCGCGTCTGCGTGAACAATTCGTCCATGCCTTCCTTGCCGGCGCCGGAGACCGACTGGTAGGTGGCGACGACGACGCGCTTGATGGTGGCAGCGTCATGCAGCGGCTTCAGCGCCACGACCAGCTGCGCCGTCGAGCAGTTCGGGTTGGCGATGATGTTCTTGCGCGTGAACAGCGAGATCGCATCCGGGTTCACTTCCGGAACGATCAGCGGCACGTCCTGGTCGTAACGGAAGGCCGACGAATTGTCGATGACGACGCAGCCCTGCTTGCCGATCTTCGGCGACCATTCCTTGGAGACGTTGCCGCCAGCCGACATGATGCAGATGTCGGTGTCTGAAAAATCATATTGGTCGAGCGCCCTGACCTTCAGCGTGCGGTCGCCGAACGACACTTCCGTGCCTTGGCTGCGCCGCGAGGCCAGCGCCACCACCTCGCTTACCGGAAAGCCGCGTTCCTCCAGTATGTTAAGCATTTCCCGGCCCACATTGCCCGTGGCGCCGACGATCGCAACCTTGAAACTCATCGAAATCTCCTGTCCCTCTCCGCTCGGTTTCTGGAGAAAACCCGCCGGCCGATGCGGGTTTCAACCCCCGGGCCGGACCCGGGAGAGGGTGGTTAGGCCAAGGGAATCAGACCGTTTTGGTGGTCGTTTTGCCGGTTTTTTTGAGCAACAACGTGGGTTTGCTGGAACGAGGAGACGCAGCGACGCACCCGGCCCAATGGTTCGCATTGGGGCCGGGGATGTCGAATGCAAGGAGCGCCATCATAAGGCCGCGCATCGAAACTATCCCGTTCGGTGCCGGCTTTTACGCGGTTTGCGTCCAGAGTCAATCGCAAGCAGGCCGACCCGCCCGCCCTGTACAATGCCAGCGGCACCAAGTACGAACGGGTATCGTCTGGCTCGTGGCGCCCGTCCGTGGCGCTTGCCGACATTTACCCGTCGCCGGGTATTTAAGAATCCGAATTTCGAAAGAGCAAGATGTCCAATTTCGAAGCTATTGTTCCCGCGCTGGCAAAGGCGCTGGAAAAACGCGGCTATGTCGAGCTGACGCCGGTGCAGAAGGCGGTTCTCGAGCTTGGCCAGGCCGATGCGCTGGTTTCGGCCCAGACCGGCTCCGGCAAGACCGTCGCCTTCGGGCTGGCTTTGGCGCCGACCCTTCTGGACGGCGCGGAGCGCTTTTCCCACGCGGCGGCACCCCTGGCGCTTGCCGTGGCGCCGACGCGGGAGCTGGCCCTGCAGGTGACGCGCGAGCTGGAATGGCTTTACGAACTGACCGGCGCCACGGTGGCGTCCTGCGTCGGCGGCATGGACATGCGCACCGAGCGGCGCGCGCTGGAGCGCGGCGCCCATATCGTCGTCGGCACGCCCGGCCGCCTGCGCGACCACATCACCCGCAACTCGCTCGACATGTCGGCGCTCAAGGCAGTGGTGCTCGACGAAGCCGACGAGATGCTCGACCTCGGCTTTCGCGAGGATCTGGAATTCATCCTCGATGCTGCCCCTGCCGATCGCCGCACGCTGATGTTTTCCGCCACTGTGCCGCGCTCCATCGCCACGCTGGCCAAGGGCTACCAGCGCGATGCGGTACGCATCTCGGCTGGTGGCGAGGAGAAACAACATCTCGACATCGAATACCGGGCGCTGAGCGTCGCCCAGGCGGACCGCGAAAACGCGATCATCAACGTGCTTCGCTACTACGAGGCGAAGAATGCATTGGTGTTCTGCAACACCCGCGCCGCCGTCAACCATCTGACGGCGCGCTTCAACAACCGCAACTTTTCCGTCGTGGCGCTGTCCGGCGAGCTTAGCCAGAACGAGCGCAGCCACGCGCTGCAGGCGATGCGCGACGGCCGCGCAAAAGTCTGCATCGCCACCGACGTCGCGGCACGCGGCATCGACCTGCCCAACCTCGAACTGGTCATCCACGCCGACTTGCCGACCAACCCGGAGACGCTCCTGCACCGAAGCGGGCGGACGGGACGGGCAGGACGCAAGGGCGTCAGCGCGCTGATCGTGCCCAACAATGCCCGCAGGCGCACCGAACGCCTGCTGCAAAGCGCCGGCCTTGCGGCGACGTGGGCGAGCCCGCCTTCGGCCGACGACGTCTTGCGCCGCGACGACGAACGCATCCTCGCCGACCCGGTCTTCAGCGAGCCGGTGACGGACGATGAGCGCGGCTTCGTCAACGCGCTTCTCGACCAACGTGGCGCCGAACTGGTGGCGGCAGCCTTCGTGCGTCTCTGCCGCTCCAGCCGCTCGGCGCCCGAGGATCTCTTGGACGTCGCTCCGTTCATGCCGTCGGGCGACAGACCCGCTGGCGACAGAGCCGCCCGCCGCGACGAGGCACCGAGCCGCCGCGACGATTTCGGCGACAGCGTCTGGTTCTCGCTGTCGGTCGGACGCCGGCAGAACGCCGAGCCGCGCTGGCTGATCCCGATGCTGTGCCGGACAGGCGGCATTTCCAAGCGCGAGATAGGCGCGATCAAGATGCAGCCGGAGGAAACCTTCGTGCAGATCGCGGCGGACTGGGCCGAGCGCTTCCTCGCTGCGATCGGTCCCGACCGCAAGCTGCAGGGCAACATTGCGGTCAAGCGGCTGGACGCTACGCCGGATTTGTCGCGAGCCGGCTATCAGGAACCGCGGCCCGACAAGAAGCCGCATCGCGGCAAGCGCACCTTCGATCAGCACGCGCCCAAATTCGAGAAGCGCGCACCGGCCGACCAGCGCCCGGCATTCGAGGCGAAGCCCTGGGCCGGGAAACCGGCCAAGGCGAAGTTCGAAGGCGGACCTGCGAAACACAAGAAATCGAAGAAACGGCCGGGGTAAATAGCCAGCACTCTCCATTTCCGCACGCCCCTTGCGTCTGCCGGAACTTTGCACAGTCTGGGGCGGGGAAATGGGGGTGGGCAGGACATGCGCGGCGAAGTTCTTCATTACGACGAAGACCAGGGTTTTGGTTTCATCACCGGAGCCGACGGCAACCGCTACACTTTGGCGCGCGAAGATTTGCGCCGCGAAGCATCGGTTGCCGGAGGTACGACCGTCGAATTCCAGCCGGCTGGCGGACGGGCACGCGATGTTTTTTCGATCCGCGTCCAACCTCGCAGTGCGCCTGCCGACGCCTCCACTGCAACCGCCGTGCCATCTCAGGCCGGCAATGCGCCAGCGGCACGTCAGCCGCAACATTTCGGCCGTTCCGCTGAACAAAGTCCGGCCGAATCCGCCGGCCTGTGGAACTATTTCTGGCTGGGTCTGACCGAGAATTACTTCAACTTCGCCGGCCGTGCCCGCCGCAAGGAATATTGGGGGTATTGCCTGTTCTGGACGATCGCGCTGATTGTGGTCATAGGCATCGGCGTCTTCATCGACGACGCCATGGGCAATCTCGACAACAGTGAATTGCCGGCAGTGACGGTCGGCCTTTTCGGCCTCTTTCTGCTGGCGACAGCCCTGCCGTGGTTCGGGCTGAACGTGCGTCGCCTGCACGACATCGGCCTGACCGGCTGGCTCTTCCTGCTTTTCCTGATCCCGACCTTCGGCACCGTGATCATCCTGATCTTCGCGCTGATCCCGACCCAGCCGCGTGAAAACCAGTGGGGTCCGGTGCCGGCAGGCGTCAGGGTTTAGCTGGCGCCGTGCCTAGCAGCCGCTCCATTCGCACATGTGATGCGTGCATATTGCAATTGAAAACAACCTTGGATAGTATCCGTACGGCACAGTATTTGGGGGCAAGCAGTGCGCGGCGCGATTTATCATTATGACCAGGATCAGGGTTTCGGATACATCAATGGAGCCGACGGCAAGCGTTACATCGTCGGGCATGAGGATCTGAGTCCCGGCGTGGCGTTGGTCAGAGGCGCACCCGTCGAGTTCCAGCCGGACGATGGGACTGCGCGCGCCGTCATTGCAGGAAGGCCAAGGGCTGCCGAATCCCGCAGCCTCATTCCCAACGGCGTTGAACCTGCCCAATCCACCGGATTATGGGCTTATTTCTGGCGCGCATTCAAAGTGAGACCTGTCAGCTTCACCGGCCGCGCCCGCCGCAAGGAATTTTGGGGCTTTTTTCTGCTCACGCTGATCGTGTTCTTCGCGCTTCTTGCGTTCGGCGTCCTCATCAATGCAGCGATCACAGCTGTCAGAGGCGACCTGGAATTTGGAGCTTTGGGTTATGCGCCAGCCTTCGTGTTCCTGCTACTGACTGTCCTGCCGTGGTTTGCCCTTATGGTACGACGCCTGCACGACATCGGCCTGAGCGGCTGGTTCGTTTTGCTGTACTTCGTTCCCGGCTTCAACACGCTGGGTCTGTTGGCGCTTGGGCTTATCCCATCCAAGGTCGGTGAAAACCTTTGGGGTCCGGTGCCGGCGGGCGTCAGGGTTTGGCGATCGCCTTCAGCGCCTCGCTCGAAAGCCTGAGGAAGACCTTCCGGCCCTGGCGCTCCGCGCCGAGCCCGACGTAGAAGCGCAGCGCACGCTCGTTCCAGTCCTCGGTGGTCAGGTCGATGCGGCCGATGCCTTCGCGCAGGCAATGGCCGGCAAGGAATGCCATCAGCGCTCGACCGACACCGCCATTGCGGGCATCATCGCGTACGAATAGGTCCTTGAGGAACAGCAGCCGCTCGAGATCGATGCCGGGATGCGCGATCGCAACCGAGGCCAGCCCGCAAACTTCACCATCGACGAAGGCGAGCGCAAAATGCGGATAGGCCGGACTTTCGTCGCCAAGCCATTTCTGCGCCGCCGACAAAGCTTGGCTGGCGTCGAGTGGCGGCTGCCGGTAATGCACCGCCATTTCGCAAAGCATGGCGGCGGCGAGTGCCGCGGCATCCTCGGTCGTCGCCCAGCGGACGTCGACCGACACGGGATCAGCCCAGGAACTTGGCGATGATCGCGTCGCCCATCTCAGCGGTGCCGACCTCGGTCATTCCCGGCGAATGAATATCCCTGGTGCGCAAGCCCTGGTCGAGAACGGCGGCGATCGCGCCTTCCAGCCGGTCGGCCTCTTCAACCATGCCGAAGGAATAGCGCATGCACATGGCGAAGGAGGCGATCATGGCGACCGGATTGGCGATGCCCTTGCCGGCGATGTCGGGTGCCGAGCCGTGCACCGGCTCGTAGAGCGCCTTGCGCTTTTTTGTCTTCGCATCCGGCGCGCCGAGCGAGGCGGACGGCAGCATGCCGATCGAGCCGGTCAGCATGGCGGCGATGTCGGACAGCATGTCGCCGAACAGATTGTCGGTGACGATGACGTCGAACTGCTTCGGCCAGCGCACCAGCTGCATTCCGCCGGCATCGGCCAACATGTGATCGAGCTTGACGTCGGCATAGCGCGCCTTGTGCGTCTGGGTGACGACCTCGTTCCACAGCACGCCAGATTTCATCACATTGCGCTTTTCCATCGAGGTGACGTGGTTCTTGCGCGTGCGTGCCAACTCGAAGGCAACGCCCGAAATGCGCTCGATCTCGAACGTGTCGTAGACTTGAGTATCGATGCCGCGCTTCTGGCCGTTGCCGAGATCGATGATCTGCTTCGGCTCGCCGAAATAGACGCCGCCGGTGAGCTCGCGCACGATGAGGATATCGAGCCCTTCGACCACCTCCTGCTTGAGCGAGGAGGACGCCGCCAGCGCCGGATAGCAGATTGCCGGCCTTAGATTGGCAAACAGCTCCATGTCCTTGCGGAGCCGCAGCAGACCCGCCTCCGGGCGCACCTCGTAAGGCACCGCATCCCATTTCGGTCCGCCGACGGCGCCGAACAGCACTGCGTCCGCGGCCATAGCCTTGGCCATGTCGGCATCGGAGATCGCCGCGCCATGCGCGTCATAGGCGCAGCCGCCGACAAGGCCCTCATCGGTGACGAAATCGCTGCCAAGCCTGTCGTTCATGGCGGCGATCAGCTTCTTCAACTCGGCCATCGCCTCGGGGCCGATGCCGTCGCCGGCAAGCAGGAGAAGATTTTTCGAAGCCATGAGAACCGTCCCGATTGTTTAGCGCATGAACGCGGCCTTGCTAAACGCCAAGCAGCCGGCGCGCAAGCCTGCGGTTCAGAGCATCGGACCCAAAAGTGGAAACCGGTTTTGGGAGAATCCGATGCTCAAGCCAAAACGCCTACAGATGCGAAAGGATATTGACCAGCCTGCCGAACGGGTCGCGTACGAAGAAGCGCCGCACGCCCCAGGGTTCGTCCGCCGGACCGTATTCGATGGCAAAGCCGGCCGTCCTCATGCTTTCAAGCGCGGCATCGACGTCGTCGACTTCGATAGAGATGTCCGGCACCGGCGTTCCTGATCCCCCTTCGGCCATGAAACTGACCTGCACGGACATCGTCTCTTGCGAGCCGTAGGTAGCGATCCAGCCCATATCCATCTTGAGATCGAGGCCGAGCACACCCTGATAGAAGGGTTTTGCCGCCGCGATATCCTGCGTGTCTATGTTTGCAACGATGCGCCTGACCTTCACCATGGGCCGATCCTCGTGCTAACCGTGTCGTTGTCGCAACCGTGACAGGCATCAGGCTGTGCGCCGCAGCGCCGTCACCTCGATCTCGATCTTCATCTCCGGCTTGTTGAGCTGGCACACGATCATCGTTGCCGCCGGCCTGATCTCGCCAAAGGCCTCGCCGAGGATCGGGAACACCACATCCACGAAAGCCGCATCGGTGATATAGTAATGTGCCCGCACCACATCGGCCATCTCGAAGCCGCCGTCTTGCAATGCCTTGGCGATGGCAGCGAGGCAATTACGCGTCTGCGCCTCGACCGTCTCCGGCATCGTCATAGTGGCATAATCGTAGCCGGTCGTTCCGGACACGAAACACCAGTCGCCCTGCACCACGGCACGCGAATAGCCGGCGGTCTTCTCGAAGGGCGAACCGGTGGAGATCAGTTTTCGCATGGGACGGTCTCGTTGGGTTGCTGAGCGTCGTCTAGCAGAGGGGCCCGGGCGGGTCATGAGCCAAGCTAGGCAAATTGTTGTCACGAGGCGGCAAGACGCTAACCTTGGAGATTGGCCGGAGCATCTATCCCGTCGTCATCCTATGGCGGAGCAAGGAGCGTAGCGACGCAGCCTAGACCATAGGATCCATGCCGAGACATCATGGCTTTGCCACGGTGCAGAATTTCTGCTCAGCCGCGCCTTCCGACAACGGTCGCGGCAAGGATCCTCGGGTCAAGCCCGAGGATGACGAATGCGCAGTTGCGACCCCTTGGCGAAACCTTAATTGGCCGACCCCAGCGCCTTGTCCAGCACTTCCTTGACGTCGGCCGGCCATGTACTCACCGCCGGCCACGCGTCCGGCTCGGGCTTGTCGCCGCGGCGGGCGAAATAGAGCTTATGGTTGACCGGGTCGACGGCCATGAAACCGTCATTGCCGCCGCAATCATGCGGCACGCAGCCGCTGGCAAAAAAGGCGCCCGAAGCGGTCTCCTCAGTACCGCCGCCGACCAGCAGGCTGGTCGCCATGTCGGGCATGTCCTTGCCGAGCAGCGTCTCGGCTAGCCTGTAGACGGCCTCGTTGTGAAAGGCATCAATGATGTTGTCGTATTTCGACGGATCGACGTCTTTCCAGTCCGTGCCCGGCTCCGGCATGTAGGTCAGAATACCGGACGTCGTCAGCCCGTCCGTCGGCGACCATTGCAGCGCCGGCTTGGAATCGCCCGGCAAAAGATAGGGTACGAAATAGATGGCGCTGTCGGAGATCGCGGCCGGCGGTGCGCCGCATTCATCCTGCTCGACCGTGGTCGTCTGGATCGTGCCGCCTTCCGGCTTCCACACGATCACCTTGGCCGGGCCGCATTGATTGCCGCCGTCGCCGACATCGACAAGCGCCACCTTGACACCGCCGACCTCGACGACCTTGTCGAAGAAGACGTCGTAATTGCGCGCCAGTTCCTTGCCGTCGAAGGCGAGCACCCGTTCCCCGTACTCTTCCTCCTGGGTAATGGTCAGCTGGCCGCCCTCGAACGGGATCGGCGCCTGTTTGTCATTGTCGGCTAGGGCCGCATTGCTCAACGCGCCCTGGTCGGCCACGCCGGACGCATCGTCAGCCGGCACGAGCACCATGTCGGTCTGTGCATGCGCGCCTGCCACCGGCATCAGAATCCACGCCAGCGCGCAGGCCCCGGCAAGAAGCGAACGTGTCATGACTGTTCCCTCCGTTCAGCCGCCACGGACCCGGCCTGTCGCGACCAGGTCATCGTACCGCTCAGGCCCAGGGGCGCTCAGCAGCATTCTTCTTCTCGAACGAAGCGATGGCGCCGGCCTTCTCCATGGTCAGACCGATATCGTCGAGCCCGTTGAGCAGGCAGTGGCGCTTGAACTCGTCGAGGTCGAACTTGACCACGCCGCCGTCAGGCCCGCGGATTTCCTTGGTCTCGAGATCGACAGACAGCGTCGCGTTGGAACCGCGCGAGGCATCGTCCATCAGCTTCTCCAGGTCTTCAGCGCTGACGGTGATCGGCAGGATGCCGTTCTTGAAGCAGTTGTTGTAGAAAATGTCGGCGAACGAGGTCGAGATGACGCAGCGGATGCCGAAATCGAGCAGCGCCCACGGCGCATGTTCCCGGCTCGAACCGCAGCCGAAATTGTCGCCGGCGACCAGGATCTGCGCCTTGCGGTAAGCCGGCTTGTTGAGCACGAAGTCCGGGTTTTCCGAACCGTCGTCCTTGTAGCGCATTTCGGCGAACAAGCCGGTGCCGAGCCCGGTGCGCTTGATCGTCTTGAGATAATCCTTGGGGATGATCATGTCGGTGTCGACATTGACGATCGGCATCGGCGCGGCGACGCCGGTGAGCTTGGTGAATTTTTCCATGGTTCTTGCCCGTCTTCTTCTCGTTGCGGGGAATTGCTGGCGCCCGGTTTACACAAAGCCGCGGGCAAATAAAAGGCGGCTGTTTCTGGACTTCCGTCGTCGATCGAAACACAAAACGCTTCAAAACCACTGGCCCATGGTGCACTTTTATCGACATGACAACGCGATCCACGATCCTTTACGCCAGCGAACCGGACCTCGGCACCGCCGAGTTCCGCCGCGTGCTGGTGGAATCCGGCCTCGGCGAGACACGGCCCGTCGATGACAACACTCGATTGAAGGCGATGTTGTCAGCGGCCAATTTGGTGCTCACCGCGCGTCTCGACACAGAAGGCAAGCCGCTGGTCGGTGTCGCTCGCGGCATCACCGACTTTTCCTGGGTCTGCTATATCTCCGAGCTCGCTGTTTCTGCATCGGCGCAAGGGCTGGGTATCGGCAAGGGTCTGATGGATGAGGCACGCCGGCAACTCGGACCGTCCGTCGCCATCAGCCTGATCTCCATGCCCGACGCCGTCGGCTTCTATGAGCGTATCGGCATGGAGCGCATGCCCAACGCATTCTGGTTCGGCCGCAAGCGCTGAAATCCACTTTCAGCGACCTCAACCTGCGCATCCTCGGCCAAGGTTCTGCCTCTTGACATGCAACCAGATGGTTGCATGTTAAGGTCATGAGCATGGATGCCGTCTTTCGCGCCTTGGCCGACCCGACACGTCGGCGATTACTGGACAGCCTTCATGCAAGGAACGGGCAGACGCTGAACGCGCTGTGCGGTGAGATGGACATGACGCGCCAGGCGGTGACCAAGCATCTGGCGATCCTGGAAGAAGCAAACCTCGTCATCACCATCCGCAAGGGACGCGAGAAGCAACATTATCTGAATCCGGTTCCCATCAACGAGATCGCCGAACGCTGGATCGGCAAATTCGAGCGGGGGCGACTGGGCGCCCTCAGCGATTTGAAGAAACGCCTCGAAAGGGAAGACTGATGAGCAACATTTTCGTTTATGTCACCTACATCCGCACCTCGCCCGAAAAACTCTGGCAAGCGCTGACCGAGCCGGAGTTCCATCGGCAATATTTCCTCGGCGCCCAGATGCTAAGCGACTGGAAACAAGGTTCGGCGTGGAAGATGGTTTACACCGACGGCCGCGTCACCGACAACGGCGAGGTCCTCGAGATCGATCCACCCAAGCGCATCGTGCTCAAATGGCGCAACGAGTTCATGCCCGAGATCAAGGCGGACGGCTACACACGCTGCACCTTCGCCATCGAGCAGGAGGGCGAGATGGTGAAGCTCGCCATCACACACGAAGCCGATGGACCGCACAAGCTGCTTGGCCATGTGGCGAACGGCTGGCCGCTCATCCTGTCCAGCCTGAAGAGCCTGCTCGAAACCGGCAAAGGCCTGTCGCGCCCGGCGTCGAAGGCTTGAGGTTGTTTCGATAGCGAAACGTTTCTGGAGACAGCGATGTACAGTGCCGCGGTGCACAGCATGACGAATGGCAAGGCCGTTATGGCGAGCGCCGATGTTTGCGCGCCGCCCGAGCGGATCTTTGACGCGCTCGTTACACGCGAGGTCGAGCGCTGGTGGGGGTCCGCCACGACCTACCGGATGACCGGATGGACGGCCGACCTCCACGTCGGCGGCCGCTGGAGCGTCACCGTCGAGACGGCGGCCGGCAGACACCTGCCCGCCAGCGGCGAATTCCTGGAGATCGAAGAGCCGCGCCGAATCGTGCAGACGCGGAGATACGGCTGGGACCATCCGACGCTTGGCCGCCGCCAAACCAAAGTCGCCTGGCTGCTGGAGCCGATCGCCGGCGGCACACGCGTCACCATCTGCCATGGCGGCTTCGCCGGCCTCGCTGCTGCCGCGACGAAGCATGCCGAAGGCTGGGCCCAGGTGCTGGGCTGGCTTCAGGCGTATCTTGGTACGGACGGCTTGGCGGCGGCTTAATCCACCAAGCAACGGTAGCATCCCTTCGGGCTAGCGTTAAATTACATTCAATTCCCGAAACGGCCGCCCATCGGCGATCCGGCTATACCCGAACGCCGAGCAATCCACCGTGCGATAGCCGCCATGCACGATCAGTTCGGCCAGCGCCTTGCCGACGGCCGGCGCCTGCTGCAGGCCGTGGCCGGAAAAGCCGTTGGCGAAGAGGAAATTCTTCACCTCAGGATGCGGGCCGATCACCGCATTCTGGTCGAGCGTGTTGTAGTCGTAATGGCCGGCCCAGGCACGTGTCGGCTTGATCGCCTCGAAGGCGGGAATGCGGGTGGCCAGCACCGGCCAGATCACCTCTTCGAACAGCGGCCAGTCGGGCTCGAAATCACCGGGGTCGGCAGGACCGTCGCCCTCTTCCGGCTCGGCACCGCCGGTGATGTAGACCGAGCCCTCCGGCCGGACATAGATGCCTGAGGGATCGACCAGCAGCGGCATGTCGGCGTATTTTTCGCGTGCCTCGAAGACGAAGACGTTGCGCTTGCGCGGCTCCACCGGCAGCGCCAGCCCGGCCATATCAGCCACCTTGCCGGCATTCGGCCCGGCGGCGTTGATAACGGTGCCGGCCTCGAGCCGCTCGCCATTGTCGAGGCTGACGCTGGCGACGCGGTCGCCCTGGCGCTCGATGCCGGTCACATCGGCGGTGATGAAATCGATGTTTTCGCCCCGCAGCGCCTTGCGGAACAGCATCAGCATCGCATGCGCATCGAACCAGCCTTCGCCGCTGCGGCCATAGGCGCCGGCGGTGATGCCCTCGGCCGACAGCCATGGAAACCGGCGGACAAGCGCCTCCGCATCCTCAAGCACGATGTCGGCGCCCTCGGCCATCTGCGCCTCGTGGTTGGCCTTGAGGATCGGCAGCCCGTTTTCGCCGGCAAGGATAAGATAGCCGCCTTCGCGAAAGCCGATATCGGCGTCCGCGCCAAACTCTTCCCTGAGCCGCCGGAACAGTTTCAGCGTGAATTGCGACAGCCGGATGTTTTCCGGGATCGAGAACTGCTGGCGGATGGAGGCGCAGGACAGCGTGGTCGCGGCGCGGGAAAATTGCGGGTCGCGCTCGACAAGCGCGATCGAGCCCGAAAACCCTTCCTCGCGCAGATAATAGGCGACCGAGGAGCCGACGATGGCTCCGCCGATGATGACGATGTCATAATGCACCTTTTGGCCCTTCCGATCTGAACCGCCGAGTCACGCCGCCGGCAGGATGATCTCGAAGCGCGTGCCGCTCGCTGAGTCAACCAGCCGGATCGTGCCATCATGCGCTTTCAGGAGGGCCAGCACGATGCCGAGGCCCATACCGGTGCCGCCTGAATCGCGGCGCGTGGTGAAAAACGGCTCGAAGATGCGAGCCTGGTTGCTGGGCGAAATGCCGGCGCCGTCGTCGCTCACCTGGATCGTCGCCTTGCCGTCCGCGCTCGCCGCCGCAACGGAAACGAGCGTTGCGCCATGCCGCGCCGAATTGTCGATGAGATTGGCCAGCACGATTGCCGCGTTCTCGGCCGAGATGCGCAGGCCGATATCGCTGCCGGCCTCGAGGCGCATCGCCAGCCTGTCCTCGGCCGGCAGCAGCGCCAGCGCAGCACCGAGCGACGTGCTTTCGCCGCTCGGCTCGAGATTTTCGGCGCGCGCCAGGTCGAGCAGGCGGCGCACCAGAAGGTTGAGCCGGCCGGCATCGGTGACGATATTGTCCGAAAACCGCCGCCGCTCGGCCTCGTCCATCGCGCTGCCCGAATCGCGCAGCAGTTCGGCGGCCCCCTGGATCGCCGTCAGCGGCGATTTGAGCTCGTGCGAGACGTGGGTGGCAAAGGTCTGGATGCCGTCGGAGCGTGCGTGCAGCTTTTCGGCCATGTCGAGGAAAGCAGCAGAGAGTTCACCCATTTCGCGCGTGCCGTGGTGATCGAGCGGCCTGATCGCCGCGCGGTCGCCGGCGGCGATGCGTTTCGTGCGTTCCATCAGCGCATAGATCGGACGGCTGACGGCGCGCAGGAAGACCAGCCCGATCAGCAGCGCGCCGCCGAGGATGGCGATTGCCGCCAGCGCCACCTTGCCGCGCTCGCCATAGAGATGCTTGACGATGTTGTTCGGCGTCCGCGACAGATAGACGACGCCGGCGACCTTGCCGGAGACCGCAACCGGCATGGCCACGAAGACGCGAACCTTGGTGCCGCGGCTGACCGAATAGAGCGGCGGCGACGGCTGGTCGGGAACCCGCAGCCTGAGCGCGCTGGCGTAGCGGCCGGCAAGCGCTGCGCGAACCTCTTCGACAGCCGCGAGCGACAGGCCGGCCTCCTCACGGCCGGCGATGACCACGCCTCTGGGATCGAGCAGCCGGAAGCCGGCGAGCGTGGTCTTCTGCGTCTCGGCAAGAATGCCCGACAGGCGTGCGCCCCTTTCCGCGCATGCGGGGTGGGCGCTGGGCGCGGTGGGCGCGGGCCGGGGCGGCAGGATCCCGTCGGACGCAAGATCGAGGCCCGGTTCGATCGGCTGGTAGGGAGAGGCCCGATCGCTGGTGTTGGGTGAAGGCACGGGTGCGCCTAGCTTTTCCGGGGCAAGGCCGGCCTCGCGAACCTCTTGCGCATAGATCGCGCCAAGGGCGGCGCCTTGGGCGATCAGCTCGGCCTCGGTCTGCCTGATCAGCTGGTTCTCGTAGAGCCGGAAGAAAAACAGGCCGGCCAGCGGCAGCGCCATCACCATGATCAGGATGGCGATGACGACCGTGGCGAGGCGAGGCCGCCATTTGCTGCCAATCAGTTCTTGGGCGCTCACGCGCCGCATCCGCCCAGCCGAAAACCGACGCCGTGCACGGTCTCGATCGCGTCGACGCAGCCGACGGCCGCCAGCTTGGCGCGGATATTGCGGATATGGCTGTCGACGGTGCGGTCTGCGACATGGATATTGGCCGCATAGGCGTTGGCCATCACCATGTCGCGGCCAAGCACATGCGCCGGCCGCGCCAAAAAGCCTTTCAGAATCGCGAATTCGATCGACGTCAGCGCCAGCGGCTTGCCGTCGAAGCTGGCTGTATGGCTTGCCGGAACCAGCAACAGTCTGCCATGCGAGAATTGCCGGTCGTCGGCTGGTTCCGGCGTGGGCCGGGAGCGGCGCAGGATGACGTTGACGCGGGCGACCAGCTCGCGCGGGCTGAACGGCTTGGTGACATAATCATCGCCGCCCATCTCCAGCCCGAGCACGCGGTCGATCTCTTCATCCCGCGCGGACAGGAACAGCACCGGCAGGTCGGATGTGTGGCGCAGCCGCCGGCACACTTCCAGCCCGTCCATTTCCGGCATGCCGATGTCGAGCACGACGAGATCGGGCGCATGGCGCTCTATCGCCTGCAGGGCAGCCGCGCCGTCCGGCACCGCCAGCGTTTTCATGCCGGCCTTTTCCAGCGCGAAGCAGATGATTTCGCGAATGTGCGGGTCGTCGTCGGCGACCAGTATGTGGTTCGGCATCAAATCAGCGGCCCGGCATGAAGGGTTCGGACATCGGAGGAACCACGAACGGGCCACGCCTGTCGAGGGCGCGGTTGAGCCGCCAGTCACGAAAGCTCCAGCCCCGCCAGTTTTCCTGGCCGGCGCGGAAGCGTGCTTCGTCCTGTGCATACCAGCCGGCGAGTTCGCGGATGGAGGCATCCTCCGCGGAAACCGTCCTGCTCTGGTGCTGGACGAAGCGATCGAGCGCTGGCAAGGCGCCGGGCCCGAGCGAGCGCAGGTACCAGACGTCGAGCTGGGTGCCTTGGCCGGTCATTTCGAAGCAATGGTCGACATTGTAGTTGGCGATCAGCGCGGCAAAGTTGATGAACGAGCAGGCATAGAGCGTCGCCGATAGCGTCAGAAGATTGGCGGCAAACAGCCATTCGTTGGACTTTTCGCGCGCGATGCGGGCTATGATCAGGACAAGGCCCGCCGCCACCAGCCCCATCCAGACGAACGCAGCGACACGCCAATAGGTCAGCGCATAGATACCGACATAGAGATCGAGCCGCAGGATCGACGAGACCACCAGGAGGATGTTCTGCGCCACCCAGGCATAAACCAGCCGGCGGATGAGCGGATCGCCGGAGGTCGCACTTCCCGGCCGCAGCGCCGCCAGCACGAAGCCGGCGGCCAGCAGCGCCGTGACGATCAGCGGATAGGCGCCGCGATGCGCGTAGGCGGCATAGGTCAGCCGGTCTGGAAGCGCGATGCCGCCCCACAGATAGGTGGCGTCGAGTGCGCTCTGCACCGCGAACAGGATGTTGAAGACGACGAGCGCGCGGAGGATAGCGGCCTTGCCGAAGACGATGTCCTCGATGGTGGTCCTGGTGGCCGGCGTCGCCGGTGCGCTGGCTGGCGACACCCTGCGGCGGCGGAGAAAGCGCGGCAGGCGCGGCTGCAGAAATGCCCAGACGCAGGCAAGCACGAACAGCCAGAAGGCGAGACGTGGCAGCTGGACGAGGTCGAGCAGTGCCATCAGGTCGATCAGCGAGAACCAATATTCAATGACCGGATTGGCGGCGCCGAACAGCGCGAGGAACACTGCGCCGAGGCCCAGCGGCATGACCCAGACGGCGATCGCCGCAAGGCGCACGCGCCGCCGGCCAAGCCGCCGCGCCGCCGTGCGCCAGCGGAAGAAATCAAGGACGAGCCGAAATGGCGTTGCAAGCAGGAACAGCGAGAGTTGGCCGGCAATACGGGCAAGGCCGCGCCGCAACCGTCCGGCCAGTGAAAGCGCGAAGATGGCCAGCCCCGCCAGCGCGATCGAGACGGACAGTGCGCTGACATTTTCCACAAGCGGCAGCAGCGCCATGAGCAGCGCAACCGGCTTGAACCAGAATTTGCCATCGTTGAAGGAGCCGAGAGGATGGAGAGCCATGCTCGCCGCGGCAATCGCAACGCCGAACAGGAAAAGCGTGATGCCCGCCGGTTGGCCATAGAAGAAAAAATCGGCCAGCGCGACGAGCAGGACGGCAACGCCGAAGCGGTTGCAATAGCTCGGCGCCGCCGGGAGGAATACTATCATGATCGGGCTTTCTCGGCGGCTTTGATGCGGCCGGTGGGCGGGGATTTCCGGACGAAAGGGAGGAGGTTTACCGAAGTCCGGGGCGGATCGACGAGCCACCAGCTTTCGCGGCGAAGCCGGTACGGCAGGGACCAACGGGAGTTCGTTTGCTCTTGCATGCCGCCCTTGTCGCATCCGGTCGGGTGGCAAGCGGGGCGGAGACGAGGAGATTTTCCGAAGTTGCGTGCAGTTTTTATGCACGGCTTGCCTCGGCCGGCTGCAGACGGCATAGATCGGAGATGACCACCGAAAGCTACCGCCCGCGCCGCTCGGTGCTTTACGTCCCGGCTTCGAACGACAAGGCGCTGGCCAAGATCCAATCGCTGGCCTGCGATACCGTCGTCATCGATCTCGAGGACGCCGTCGCCCCGGCCGACAAGCCTTCCGCGCGCGAAAAGCTGGTGGCGATTTTCGCCGGCCATTCCAACCGGCGCTGCGAGATGGTCGTGCGCATCAACGCGCTGTCGAGCGAGTGGGGCGGCGCCGACCTGCTGGCCGCGGCAAAATGCTCGCCCGACGCCATCCTGCTGCCCAAGGTCGACACGCCGCGCGACATTCTCGAGGCCGGCGACGTGCTCGACGACAATTTTATCGCCGACGAAGTCAAGCTATGGGCGATGATCGAGACGCCCAGGGCGCTGCTCAATATCGGGCCGATCGCTGAGCTCGGCCGCGACCCGGCCTCTCGACTGGTTTGTTTCGTTGCCGGAACGAACGACCTGGTCAAGGACACCGGCATTCTCGCCACGCCCGATCGGCGCTATCTCGTTCCATGGCTGATGCAGATGGTGCTCGCCGCGCGCGCCGGCGGCCTCGACCTGCTCGATGGTGTCTTCAATGATTTTCGCGATATGGACGGGTTTGCGCGCGAGTGCACGGAAGCGGCCGCCATGGGTTTTGACGGCAAGTCGCTGATCCATCCGGCTCAGATCGAAGCCGCGAACCGCGCCTTTGCACCGTCGCCCGAAGCAATAGCCGAAGCGCGCGCGGTCAAGGATGCCTTCGCGCTCGCCCAAAATACCGGTAGGGCGGTAGTTGCGCTGAACGGCAAGATGGTCGAGCGGCTGCATCTGGCGCAGGCCGAAAAACTGCTGGCGAAGGCCGCCGCTGTTCGCGCATGACTAACGCAACTGACGACAGGATTGAAGAATGAAACTCTACCGTTTTCTGTCCGGTCCGGACGATTCCAGCTTCTGCCACAAGGTGACGGCGGCGTTGAACAAGGGCTGGCACCTGTTCGGCTCGCCGACCTATGCCTATGACCAGGAAGCCAAGACCATGCGCTGCGGCCAGGCCGTGGTGAAGGACATCGAGGGCCAGGAATACGGCCCCGACACCAAGCTCAGCGATTGGTAGGGAGGTTCGCTGAAGCGCTCGTCCTTCGTCATCCTAGGGCGTAGCAGTCGCGAAGCGACGTCGCGGAGTACCCTAGGATCCATGCCGTTACCTCTGCCGAAGGGCACGGCGGATCAGGATTAGTCTAGTGTGATCTACCACCGATCGGGATAGCCCCGTTACCCAGAACGGGATGATGAGCGTTCGGTTCTGCACCGCCGGCGCACTGCATCACTATCACGGCATGGATCCTGGGGTCTGCGCCGCGTCGCTTCGCTCCTTGCTCCGCCCCAGGATGACGAGGAGCGGGGTCGCTCACTCCGCTGCCTCTTCGATCTTCTCCATATCGTCGTCCGACAGGCCGAAATGGTGGCCGATCTCGTGGATCAGCACATGGGTGACGATGTCGCCCAGCGTTTCCTCGTTCTCGGCCCAGTAGTCGAGGATGGCGCGACGATAGAGGGTGATGCGGTTCGGCCCCTCGCCGGTCTGCGGATTCCAGCGCTCGGCGATGCCGCGCCCCTCGAACAGGCCGAGCAGGTCGAAGGGCGTTTCCAGCGAAAGGTCGTCCATGATCTCGTCGGTCGGGAATTCGGCGATCTGAATGACGATCTCGCCGGTCAACTTGCGAAAGTCCTCCGGCAGATGGGCATAGGCCTCCAGCGCCAGGAGCTCGATTTCCTCCATCGTTGGCGAAAGCTGGTCGTGCCAGATGCGTGTTTGGTAGATGCGAGCCATGCTTTGTCCTTTGATCCCGGCATATAGGCTTTCAGGCCGAACTCGGCAAATGGTCGGGCTGCCGCCTTTGCCCCAGGATCATAAGCAGGAATAAATTCAGCGTGTCGTAATTCGCGTACGCACTGAGGAGGTGGTACCGTGCTGAACAAATTTCGAGCCGATGAGTCGACGGAAATGGTGGAAGGCGCGTCCTAGAGTTCCGCGACACCTTTCTTGCCCCTCGGGAAGGTTTGGTGGTCGTGATTGAGGTCTACCTAGACGAATCTGGCACTGACCATGACTCGCAAATTCTTTCCGTATCCGCCGTTTGGGCTTCAAAAGAAGACTGGCAGATCTGGACCCTCGAGTGGATCGTGGCGAAGGCGCCGATAAAAATTCACCACTCGGTCGATTGCCATAACAGGCATGGGGAGTACGAAGGGTGGACCCGTGAAGAGCGAGATAGACACGTCAAGCGCATCCTGCCGGTAGTCAAAAACCACTACATTCGGGGCATTATCGCCGCCGTCGACAGGCGGAAACTGAGCGAGGTCTTGGCTCACAAACATAGCTTAGCCATCAAGCCGGAAGACATGGTACGCGGCTGGTACTACATCTGCCTGCAATGGGCCCTTCGCAGCACGTGGGAGAAACTCGCATCGGAAGGCCACGATAACATCGCATTCGTCCATGAAGCCAACCAGTACAGCGCGGCGGCGACTGAGGCGTTCCAGCAAGTCCAGCGGCATTTTCCGGGAAAATCGGCGACTTTCAATTTCGGCTCAAAAACTAGGCACCCACCGCTTCAATGCGCAGACGTATTGGCATATGAGGGGAACCATCAAATGAGGAATTTTCGCGGTCCCCTACGAAAAACCCTCCAAGCTATCGACCCTAGCTTCAGCCGCTTTAGCTTTCGCAAATATGACGATGAAGAAGTCGATCAAATCGCCGACTTTACCGCCCAATATTTGAGACGCGTCGCTTCAGAATTGGCTTCAGGCTAGAGTCAAAAGCCGCCCCCTTTTTATCAACCCCAGGCTCCCGAGCGGTTTCCTTGAAAAGCTCGGATTGCTCTTTCTGGGAATAAATTCCCCATGACTCCGCTTGACTCTTCGGGCGGCCTCTGGAATCTATAGGAACATAACGGGAACAATTGTGAGTGGAAGCTGACCGTCATGGCGACAAGCGCCGTGGCGCGGGAGACTGTTTTTGCCCTGCGCCGCCAGATCGCGAAGATCGAAGGGACCTTGCCCGAGCGCCTGGAGGCGCCGGCCAGTTCGTCGTTTGACGCGGATGTCCCTCGTCAGAGTCTGACACCCTCTCGGCATCCGACACCCGCTCGGAATCTGACCATTGTCCGGCGCGGCCTCGCCGTGGCGCCGCCCGATGCGTTTTTGCGCACCGGCGCCGAGCGCCTCGATGCTGCGCTGAGCGGCGGCCTGCCGAAGGCGGCGGTGAGCGAGTTTCATGGCGCCGCGACCCGCGATGCCGGGGTCGTTGCCGGTTTTGCCTTGTCGCTCGTCAGCCTGATCCTAAGCCAGGGGCCGCGATTGCCGGTGCTGTGGATCGGCACATCAGAGGTTTTCCGCGAGGCCGGCTTTCCCTATGCCAGGGGGCTTCACGCCTTCTTCGGCATCGAGCCGGAGCAATTGCTGTTTTCCGAGGCGCCAAGGCTGCTCGATGCGCTGTGGATCGCCGAGGAGGCTGCCCGGATGACGGCGCTGGCCGCCGTCATCCTCGAAATCCGCGGCAGCCCGCAGCGGCTTGACCTCACCGCGACGCGGCGGCTGCACGCCCGCGCGCAGAGTGCGGGCCGGCCGCTGTTCCTGCTGCGCCAGGCCGGCGAGCCCGAACCGACGGCAGCGCCCGTCCGCCTCATCCTGTCGGCGGCACCGGCGGCAACGCGTAAGACGCTTGCCGGGCCGCTCGCCGGCTCGATCGGCCGGCCCGCCTTCACCGTCGCCATCGGCAAGAGCCGCACGGCCTTGCCCGGAAAATTCACACTGGAGTGGAACCCCGATGAACGCATATTCGAAGAAAGACGGGGCGAGCAAGGAAGGTCTCAGGAATGGGCCCCAGAACGGCCAAAGAATCCTATCCCTGTGGTTTCCGCATCTCGCCGCCGAGAGAATCCTGCGGCAGCGTCTGGGGCGGTCCTGGCGTTCCCGGCCGTCGGATCACCTGCCGCTGGTGATCAGTCACCGCGACCGGAACGCCCAGCGCATCGCCGCCCTCGACGAGCGGGCCGAGGCGCTTAATCTGAAGCGCGGCATGGGCATAGCCGACGCACGCGCCATGCATCCCTCGATCGACATCGTGGAGGCCGATCCGGAGGCCGACCGGCGCCTGCTCGAAGGCCTCGCCGACTGGTGCGACCGCTATACCCCGCTGGTGGCGCTTGACGGGACCGACGGCCTCTATCTCGACGTCACCGGCTGCACCCATCTTTTCGGCGGCGAACGCTCGATGCTGGACGATATCCTGTCGCGTTTTTTCCATCAGGGCTTCGATGTCCGCGCCGGGCTTGCCGCCACGCCTGGGGCTGCCTGGGCGGCGGCGCGGTTTGCTGGCGACCGCATCGTGCCCGATGGTAAGGAGGAAGCGCTTCTCGCGCCCTTGCCGCTGGCGGCGCTGCGCATCGACCCGGAGGTACGCGCCAGCCTCGAAAGCGTCGGCCTGCGCACGGCGGGCGCCGTCATGGCGGCACCGCGCGCGCCGCTGGCCCGCCGCTTCGGCGCATCGCTGCTCTTGCGTCTCGACCAGGCGCTTGGCCGCCTCGAGGAGGCCGTGTCGCCGCGCCTGCCGGTCGCACCGCTTTCGGTCGAGCGTCACCTTGCCGAGCCGATCATGCTGACCGAGGACATCGAGCGGCTGACCGGCATGCTGGCGACCACCTTGAAGAGCGACCTCGAGCGTCGCGGCGAGGGCGCAAGGCGGCTGGCGCTGCTGCTTTTCCGCGTCGATGGCGGCGTCAGCCGCATCGCCGTCGGCACCTCGCGGCCTCTGCGCGAGCCGCGGCTGATCCAGAAATTGTTCCACGAAAGGCTTGCCGCGCTCGAACAGGATATCGACGCCGGCTATGGCTTCGATCTCGTGCGCCTTTCGGTGCTGACCGCCGCCGCCTTCGACATGCAGCAGGCCGACCTTGCCGGCGAGACGAGCGACGACGGTGCCGATATCGCGCTTTTTGCCGACCGCATCCGCGCCCGGCTCGGCGAAGGTGCGGTCTTGAAACCGGTCGCCGTCGAGAGCCATCTGCCGGAGCGCGCCGTCGCCACCCTTCCCTTCGCGGAAGTGCCGCAGAGAACCTCGCCGCCGAAGCAGCCGGACAAGGCGAAGGACGCTCCCACGACCGTCTTCCAGCCGGAACGGCCGATCCGGCTTTTCCGTGCGCCCGAGCCGATCGAGGTGCCGGCCACCGAAATGCCGGAAGGCCCGCCTTTGAACTTCCGCTGGCGGCGCGCGCTCTACCGGGTCGCGCGCGCCGAAGGGCCGGAGCGCATCGCGCCGGAATGGTGGCGAGGGGCGGCGGGACGAGAAGATGCCCCGACCCGGGATTATTTCCGCATCGAGGATGCCGACGGCCGCCGTTACTGGCTCTATCGCCAGGGCCTTTACGGCGCCTCTCAAGTCCCGCCGCGCTGGTTCATGCATGGGATCTTCGCATGAATGCGCTGACGGCCATCCCCTATGCCGAATTCGGCATTCAGTCGAACTTCTCGTTCCTGCGCGGTGCCTCGAAACCGGAGGAGCTGGTGGTCGCGGCAAAATTCCTGGGGTTTTCGGCGATCGGTCTCGCCGACCGAAACACGGTGGCGGGCGTGGTGCGCGCCTGGCAGCAGGCCAAGGTGGAGGGTGTTTCCTATCATCCCGGCTGCCGCCTGGTTTTTTGCGACGGCACGCCGGACATCCTCGCCTACCCGCAGGACCGCAAGGGCTGGGGTCATCTGTGCCGCATGCTGACGCAGGCCAATCTGCGCGACGAGAACGAAAAGGGCGCAGCGCTTCTCAAACAGAGCGATCTTCTCGAATGGGGCGATCTCCTGTCGCTGGCCATACTGCCGGATCTGTCGGCGGACGCGGAAGCTGGCCTCGAACTGATTAGCCGGCTCAGGGATCGCTTCGGCGAAAACCTGAGGCTGGCGGTTTCGCCGGATTACCGCGGTAACGACCGCTTCCGTATCGAGCAGGCGGCGGCGATGGCCGAGCTGGCCGGCATCCCGCTGATGGCCACCAACGACGTGCTCTACCATACGTCGGAACGGCGCCCGCTGCAGGACGTGCTGACGGCGATCCGCCTCAATGTGCCCGTCGCCGAGGTGGGGCTGGAGCTGGCGGCCAATGCCGAGCGTCACTTAAAGCCGCCGCTGGAGATGGCACGGCTTTTCCGCAGGCATCCGCAAGCGCTGGCGGAAACGCTGCGTTTTGCCGGCGAGCTGACCTTCTCGCTCAGTGATCTGCAATACAACTATCCCGACGAGCCGACGGAATCGGGCCTCGGGCCGCAGGCCGAGCTGGAAAGGCTGGCCAAGGAGGGGGCCGCCATCCGCTACCCCTCGGGCGTGCCCGCTTTTGTGACGCAACGCATCGAGGAGGAGCTCGCCCTGATCGAGCGCCTGAACTACGCGCGCTATTTCCTGACTGTCCACGACATCGTCAAATTCGCCCGCAGCCAGAACATTCTCTGCCAGGGGCGCGGCTCCGCCGCCAACTCGATCGTCTGCTTCTGCATCGGCATCACCGAAGTTGGCCCGGACAAGATCGACACGCTTTTCGAGCGCTTCATTTCCGAGGAAAGAAACGAACCGCCCGACATCGACGTCGATTTCGAGCATGAAAAGCGCGAGGAGGTCATCCAGTACATCTATTCCAAATACAGTACCAAGCGCACCGCGCTGGCCGCTGCCGTCGTCAGCTACCGGGGCCGCTCGGCGATGCGCGAAGTGGCCAAGGCGATGGGCCTGTCGGACGACGTCCGCAGCGCGCTGTCCAGTTCGATCTGGGGCTGGTCGACCTCGGAACTCGGCGAAAAGGAGACAAAAGCCGGCGGCCTCGATCAGACCGATCCATCGACAAGGCACGTGATCGAATGCGCCAACGAGATCATGGGCTTTCCCCGTCATTTGTCGCAGCATGTCGGCGGTTTTGTCATCACCAGGGACCGGCTCGACGAGATCGTGCCCATCGTCAAGACGGCGATGGACGAGCGCAAGATGGTCGAGTGGGACAAGGACGACCTCGACGCGGTGAAAATCCTTAAAGTGGACGTGCTGGCGCTCGGCATGCTGACCTGCCTGCAGCGCGCCTTCACCCTGCTCCGGGATCATTATCCGGAGGCGCGGGACGATTACGGCCAACCCTATGTGCTGGCCACTCTGCCTGCCGAGGACAAGCGTGTCTACGACATGATCTGCCGCGCCGACACGATCGGCGTCTTCCAGATCGAATCCCGCGCGCAGATGTCGATGCTGCCGCGGCTGCGGCCGAAAAACTTTTACGATCTCGTCATCGAGGTGGCGATCGTGCGGCCCGGCCCGATCCAGGGCGACATGGTCCATCCCTATCTGCGCCGCCGGCAAGGCAAGGAAAAACCCGAATACCCCAAGCCGGAACTGGAAAAAATCCTCGGCAGGACGCTGGGCGTGCCGTTGTTCCAGGAGCAGGCGATGAAGATCGCCATCGTCGCCGGCGGCTTCAGGCCGGGCGAGGCCGATGAACTGCGCCGCGCCATGGCGACGTTCAAGCGCACCGGCACGATCGGCAATTACCGCAAGAGAATGGTCGACGGCATGGTCGCCAAGGGCTACGAAAAAGACTTCGCCGAGCGCTGCTTCAAACAGATCGAAGGCTTTGGCGAATACGGCTTTCCCGAAAGCCACGCCGCCTCCTTCGCCCTGCTGGTCTATGCCTCCTGCTGGTTCAAGACCTTCTATCCCGACGTGTTCTGTGCCGCGATCCTCAATTCCCAGCCGATGGGGTTTTACCAGCCGGCTCAGCTTGTCCGCGACGCGCATGACCACGGCGTCGAGATCCGCGACGTCGACGTCAATTTTTCCGGCTGGGATTGCGCCTTGGAGAAATCGCCTTTCGATCCGGATCGTATCCTTGACCGCCATGCCCAGATGCGCGGCGTCATCCGGACCAGCCATGCCGTCCGGCTGGGTTTTCGCCAGGTCAAGGGCCTGTCGAAGGAGCGCATGGAGACCTTTGTGCTGCGACGCGGCGACGGCTACGCATCCGTGCGCGATGTCTGGCTGCGCTCGGGCCTCAACGTCGACGAGATCGAAAAACTGGCACAGGCCGACGCTTTCCGCTCGCTTGGATTGAACCGCCGCGACGCTCTATGGGCGGTCCGCGCGCTCGACGGCAAGAGTGCCGCCGAAAAGCTGCCGCTGTTCGATCAGCCGGCGATCCGCTTGCGCGATCTCGAGCCTGAAACCCGGCTCCCGGCAATGCCGCTCGGCGAGCACGTCGTCCACGACTACCGCTCGCTCGGCCTGTCGCTGAAGGCGCACCCGGTCGCCTTCCTGCGTCAAAGGCTGGATCGGTCCGGCGTCACGCCCAATGCGCGGCTCGGCCAGGTGCGGGACGGCCGCCGCGTTTCGGTCGCCGGCCTCGTGCTGGTGCGGCAGCGGCCGGGCAATGGCAAGGCGATTTTCCTGACGCTGGAAGACGAGAATGCGGTCGCCAATATCATTTTCTGGGAAAGAACCTTCAACCGCTTCCGCCCCATCGTCATGGGCGCGCGTTTCATCCGCGTCACCGGCAAGCTGCAATCGGAATCGGACGTCATCCATATCGTCGCCGAGAAGGTCGAGGATCTGACGCCGTGGCTGTCGGTGCTGCTCGAGGAGGCAAGGCTTGTGGATGAACCTTCGAGCGGCCCCGAGGAGAAGCGGCCCGATAGCATCGCGCAAACGGAACTATTGGGAAAGGCAGAGAAGGTCATGCCCAAAGGGCGCAATTTTCAGTAGAACATGGCTGGCTATTGGCCTCTTCTCTTCGTCAGGCCGTTCCGCCCAGGCGCGGTGGCGTGGGCACGGCATCGTCAATGGTGATCGTACGTGCCTCCGAGGGCAGCATGATCGGAATGCCGTCCCGCACCGGATAGGCAAGCTTTGCCACCCGCGAGATAAGCTCGCCGCGCTCCGGATCCCAGGCAAGCGGCCCCTTGGTCAGCGGGCAGGCCAAGAGTTCCAGCAGCTTGGGATCGACAGTCCTGTTCCCGTCACGTCCATCCGCCATTCGATCCATCCTTTCCACAAGGCGACCGCTTCAGGTTTTTGCGCGTGGCCTCCCCTTCTCCCTTGTGGGAGAAGGAGGGCCAACCTACTGCAAACTCGAACCGAAATCCTCATTGTCGCGCGCCAGCGCCATTTCGGTGATGGCGATCAGGGTCTCGGCGCGTGTCTTCAGATCGGCCGCTTCGAGCAGCGCCTGTTTCTCGGCCGGCCCGTAGGGTGCCATCATCGACAGTGCGTTGACCAGCATGGCGTTTTCGGCGCGGCTGACGCTCTCCCAGTCGGCCTCCAGATCGTTGGCCTGCAGATAGGCGCGAAACGCTTTCAGCAGCGCCGGCCGGTCGATCTCGGCGTCTGCCTGCTCCTCGTCGAGATCGGCGAGAAAAGGTGCCAGCCGGCACTGGCGGAACGGCGTCTTGACCGTGAGTTCCTGAACAATGCGGAACCGGCACACGCCCTGCAGCGAAATCAGGTAACGGCCGTCGCCGCTCTCGGACAGCGCAATGATGCGCCCGGCACAGCCGACATTGCAGAGCTCCGGCTCGCCGTCTGGACGCAGCGCACCGTCGAGGCTGGGCTGGATCATGCCGATCAGCCGCGGCCCGGCGATCGCTTCGTCGACCATCTGCAGATAGCGCGGCTCGAAGATGTTGAGCGGCATACGGCCTCCCGGCAACAGCAATGCGCCCTCAAGCGGAAAGATCGGCATGGTCGACGGTAAGTCCGCAGCGAGCCGGTAATGCGCGTTTCCCGCCTGCACCTCAATCCTCCGATCGCTTTGTCAGGAAGCGCACCAAATCCGTCTCCTCCCGGCCGGCACAAGGCGCAACACCGGAAACCTGAAATCGAACGCCGTCCGAAAACCTAATCTGGCGCAGCTGCCGCCCACCGCAAGCCCGCGCGACAAAACAGTCTGCGCCGGCTCAGGAAAACAGCAGCGACGACAATTTGCGCCGTGCCGACAGCGTTGCTTCGTCGGTCATGCCCCATGCCTCGAAGAGCTGCAGCAACTGGGTTCTGGCGCCGTCGTCGTTCCACGAGCGGTCTGCCTTGATGATCGCCAGCAGATTGTCGGCCGCCGCCATGCGATCACCCTTGCCGTTCTGGATCATGGCAAGCTCGAACCGTGCCTGGTGATCCCCGGGATTTTCGGCCAGCCGCCGTTCCAGTTCCGCCGGATTGCCGAGCACTGCTGCTTGCGCGGCGAGCGCCATTTTGGCCCGCAGCGCGGCGAGCTGGGGCGCATCCTTCTTCGCTTCCGGCGCCCGCGCCAGCACCGCCTCGGCACCTTCGGCATCGCCGGCCTCGAACAGCAGGTCGCCCAAGCCGGCGATCGCCTCGATCGTCTCCGGCGCCTGTTCCAGGATGGCATCGTAGATGTCGGCCGCTGTCTGCACATCCCCGGCGTCGCGCGCCTCGGCAGCCGCGGCCAGCGCTTCGGCCACTTGCGGCGCGCCACCGTTCTTGCCGCCAACCTTCTGGATGAATTGCGTGATCTGGCTCTCGGGAATGGCGCCCATGAAGCCGTCGACCGGCTGGCCGTCCTTGAAGGCAATGACCGCCGGTATCGACTGGATGCCAAGCTGGCCGGCGATCGACGGATGGTCGTCGATATTCATCTTGACCAGCTTGACCTTGCCGCCGGCGGCTTTCACCGCCTTCTCCAGCAGCGGCGTCAATTGCTTGCAGGGGCCGCACCACGGCGCCCAGAAATCGACCAGCACCGGCTGGCGACGCGATTCCTGGATGACGTCTGCAGCAAATCCAGCGGTCGTTGTGTCCTTGATGACGTCGGCCGGCGCCTTCGCAAGCGCGACCTTCTCACGCGCGGCATCGGTGCCGCCATATTGCACGGTGGTGGCATACTGGCGGCCATTGCTGCCAAATGGGCCGCCAAAGGGGTTGCTATCGCTCATCTCTCGTCGCCTTTCGGTCGCGCCGCCGGCCAAGGGACGGGCGCAACATCCTTCTTTAGAACCCGGTTTCAGTCACCCCGGTCTTAGTCACCCATGTGGCGATCATGCCGAGACTTTCAAGATAACAGCATCATGTCCGGTTGCCTCGACGAATTTGACCAGGTCCGCGGCAGCGATGGAAGTCGTCGCTTCATTGGTCAGCGGGTGGGCATTGACCACCGCATGGCTCATCAGCTTCTCGTCCAAAACGACCTTGACCCTTCGCTCGGTGTCGTTGATCAGCCCGAACACCGTGACCGCGCCCGGGACGACGCCGAGAAGCTCCATCAGCATCTCCGGCCGGCCGAAAGACACGCGCCCCGCAGCGCCGATCAGATGGTGGATCTGCTTGAGATCGACCACCGCCTCCTCGTCGACGCTGACCAGGAAGAAATTGTCCTTCTTGTCCTTGAGGAACAGGTTCTTGGTGTGGCCGCCGGCAATCTCACCGCGCAGCGCCTGCGAATCGGCGACCGTGAACAGCGGCGGATGCCGCCGCGTCGATACCTCGATCCCGAGTCCGGCAAGAAAGGCGAAAAGTTCGGCTTCGGTCTTCGGCATCGGTCTTTCTTCTGGTGGCCCGCTTTCAACGGCTTGTTTGGCTAACGCCGTTTACGGCCAATGATGCGGCCAAGACAAGTCCGTCGCGCAACGCGGGGGGTGATTGCCTTGCGACGTCCGGAGGAGCGCTTCTCCGCATTGCCGGCGAAGCAAAAAAGCCTGCGAATTCCCTGTTGCAATCGCCGCGCTCTTCAGCCATATAGGCGCGGCTTGCGGCCCAAAAGCCGCGCGAGCGGGTGTAGCTCAGGGGTAGAGCACAACCTTGCCAAGGTTGGGGTCGAGCGTTCGAATCGCTTCACCCGCTCCATTTCTCTCAAGGGAAATCAAGCATCGAAAAGCCGCGGTCCGCCGCGGCTTTTTCGTTTTTGCGCGCCAACAGGGCGCAGCGCGCCGAATCGGCTGGCCGCGCGCGCAAGTTCATTTGCCACGAGATTCATCCGCAGACCGCTCAGGTGCTTTTGAGCGTTCCGTTCATTCCGTTCGGGTAGAAGCCGCCCTTGCTGACGCCTTTCTGGTCGGTCAGATAGACGATCCGAAGCACTTCTTGCGGCGTCCTCGTGAAGGCGATTGCATCCGGGGTCGATGGAACGATATTGGCTTTGCCGTCCACTCGGATGCCCTGGTCCTTGTCTTCCGGTCCATCGATCTTGTCGCGGGCGTCGGAAACCGCATTGGCGGCCTTCCAGGCATCCTCGCCCATTCGGTAAAGCGACGATCGCGCCATCCCCATGTGGTAGGCCTCAACGGCCAGAATGCCAGCGGCGGCGGCCTGGAAATCCTTGTTTTTCAGAAGGGGCGCGGCGCCGGCATAGGCAGTGACGCCGACATCCTCGAACAGCATGCCGCCGAGCACGAAGTTCATCTGGTTGCCGAAAGGATCGAAGTCCGCTCCGAGCCCCGCCGCCTTGGCAACCGCCGCAAAGCCCGCATCGAAATCGATTGCCGGCCGGTCGACGGCATCGCTTCCAAGTGTCTTGCGATAGAACCTGACATGGGCAAGTTCGTTTTCGGCGACCTCACGCATGAACTCGCCGATTGCAGGCGTGTCAAAGCGAACCTGTTTGCCGCCAGCCACAGCGCCGGCCTTCGGGCCGGCATCCGAGTCATCGATCCCTTTTCCGGTTGTGCCGCGCAGGTAATATTCGGCTTCCATATATTCGAGATTGAGGGCGAACCGGAAAATGTCTTCGTCTTTGACCTCATCCTGCGCATAGGCGCGGGAAACCGGGGCAAGCCCGGTGGCCGAAGCGAGCGTCGCTCCCAGGCCAAACTGCAATGCGCGGCGGCGTGAAACACGAAATGCAGGCGTGACGCGGATCATGGCTTCCTCCCAAAAGCCCGCCGGCATCAAACATTTTGGCACCTCAAAAGCGGGCCTGCGCTCCCAACTTCACGAACTGTGGAATGTTCCTCAATCGCCTTAAATGATCTCGCCGGATGGCGAGCACCGAGGTTTCCTCGATTGTAACCTCATGTCAGCCGACGCACATGCGCTGTAGCGGCGCTGGATCTGACGGCAGCAAAATCCAGCCGTTGCGGTCGTCCGAAGTACGCTGTCGATAAAATTCAGGACTTTTGCGTGCCGGTTTCGGACCAAGGTCCATCTTGCAGAATACTGTATTTGAACAAAGCTAGGTAACAGCCGGCTTTCACATTGGAAGTCCTGACGTTTTTCATTTGGAACCCATCCTGGCGGGAGGGCGACTCGAAGGAGGAACTATGAAAACGCGCACCTGTCTATTCGCGACTGTAGCCGCTCTCACCCTTGTCGCATCTCCGGTACTCGCTGCTCCCGGCGGCAATGGCAATGGCAACGGCAATGGCGGCAGCAACGGCAATGGCGGAAACTCGGCCGGGGCCGGCTCGCAGGGACACGGAGCCGCCACTTCCGCCGCGGCCAGGGACAAGTCGACGCACGGAGTTGCTCACGCAGCGGCGGTCGTTGCGACGACACCGGCCTCGCCACAGGCCACGTTGGCCTTGCAGGCAGCGCTGGCAAGGCAGACCGCGGATGACGCGGCAGACACTGCCGACGACACTTCCGACGAAACCGAATAAGCTTTCGAAGCAGCCGCTTGTTGTGTTGAAAAGCCGCGGTTCGCCGCGGCTTTTTCGTTTCCCGACGACGAACTCTCAAGGTGAACAGCGCTTCCAGAAAAAAGCTGCTCCACGGCGGCACTGAAGCTACGCTAAGGCCAAACGCCGCCGCATCGGCGTCGGTTTCGATTGCATTCGAGGAGATCCCATGACCGGCTTTGTCGACCGCGAGCGCGCGACTGACCTGATGCAGCGCGCCGGCATCGAGGCGCTGGTGCTTTGCGAGCCCGAGGCGTTCCAATATGCCACCGGTGCCTGGATCGGCCCGGCAGGCCTGTTCCGGCGGGCCGGCGCCGGTTTCGTCGTTATTCCCAAGCGAGGCAACCTGCCGATCGGCGTCGTGGTGGCGGATTTCCAGGCTGCCCAGCTCCCGGCGGCGATGGCCGGCGCCATGGTACGCACGCATCCGATCTGGATCGAATCGGCGTCGCTCGAGCCGGCGACGGCCGACCGGCCTGTTGCGCAGCGCATCGAGGCCGGCCTGGTTGGCCGCGCCCCCGGTTTTTCACGTCCGGCGACCTTCGAGCTTGCCCGCTCCGTCCGCGAGCTGAAGACGATCCTCGCAGAATTCGGGCTGGAGCGTGCGACGCTCGGCATCGAGCTGGATTTCGTCTCGGCCAGCGATTTTTCCGCGATGCAGGCGATGTTGCCGGGCACTGCCCTGGTCAACGGTTCGCCGATCCTCGACCGGCTGCGGGCGATCAAGTCGCAGAGCGAGATCGACCTGTTGCAGCAGGGCATCGTCCTGTCGGAGGCCGGCCTGTCGCGGCTGCAGCAGCATGCAGCGGCCGGCATGCGTCAGTCTGAGCTGGTCGCGCTTTACCGGCAAGGCGTCGCGGATGTAGCCGGCGGGTCGTCGCAGCAAATCTCGACGGCGGAATACGTCACGCTGGGCGCTCGCCCAAAAGGCGCCGACGCGGTCGCCGCCGCCGGCGATCCGCTGAAGGCCGACATGGTGTGCAGCGTGAACGGCTATGCCTCGGATATGTCGCGGAATTTCACCTTCGGGCCGCCGTCGCCCGAACAGGCCGAATTGCATGCGATAGCCGAACGCGCCTTCGCCGACGGGCTTGCCGCGCTTATGCCCGGAAAGCCGTTGGCCGCCGTGCATCGCGCCGCCAGTGACAGCCTGGCGCGCCAGGGCCTGCGTTCCTATCGCCGCGGCCATTTCGGCCACGGCGTCGGCCATTCCGTGTTTTCCGAGCAATGGCCGTTCATCTCGGCCGACTGCGATGTCGCGATCGAACCCGGCATGGTGCTGGCATTCGAGATTCCGCTCTACATCGACAGTCTCGCCAGCTTCAATCTCGAGGACCAGTTCCTGATCACCGCCAACGGGCCGTCGCCGATGAACCGCCTGCCGAGACGTCTGGGGGTTATCGGCTGAATCCAGCCGGCGCCCTTATCTGGCGCCGGCCACGCCCCTGCGGAAATCCGACGGCGACATGCCGGAAAGCTTGCGGAACGACTTGTTGAACGCGCTGAGCGAGCCGAAGCCCGATTCCATGGCGACGCGCAGCACATTGGCATCCTGATGCATCAGCAGCGCCTGCGCGTAGCTGAGGCGCAGCAGATTCACATATTCATTGAGCGTCATGCCGGTCGATTTCTTGAAGATGCTCATGGCGTATTTGGGATGGATGTCGGCCGCCGCGGCGATGTCGACGCAATCGATCTCGTAGAGGAAATTCTCGGCGATGAAGTCGCACATGCGCCCGACATTGCGCAGCGATTGCTGATCGAACGGGCTGCCTAGCTCCTGTTCGACCGGCGTTTCCGGCACCAGCCGGTAGGGCTCGAACCGCACCCGCTCAAGCCGCAGCAAAAGCTCGTTGACGGCATGCTCCGCCTTGACCGGGTCGCCGGAGCGGGCATAGCGGTTCCAGCGCTCGAAATTGTGGTCGTCCGACCGGTCTGTGGCGTCGGTCACCAGCGTCGCGCCGGTCATCAGCCTGTTGCGGACGTCGACGGGCAAATGCAGCCGGAAGAAATGAACCAGCGGCAGATGCGCGCCGGCGTAGATGGCATCGTCGGAGGCTTCGTCCATCTGGTGCGGCAGGCCGCCCCAGAACAGGCACATGTCGCCGGCAGAAAGCGAAAGCCCGTGCCCGTCCATGCGGTAATGCACGGCGCCACGCACGATGAAATTCACCTCGACCTGGGCATGCCAATGTGGCTTGAGCATCACCAGGGGCTGGGTGTGGAACATTTGCAGCAGCAGCGGCAGGCCCTCCACGCTGCTGGCGCCAGGCTGGTAAAACGGCCTTTCCGGCATCTTACTTTCCGCTCATTTCTTATTCCCTTTGTCGCGGACAAGGCTTTCCCGAAGCCTAGTCTAGCCACGCTCGCAAACAGAGAGCAACTGAAATGGGAGGATTTCAATGCGCTTAAAATTGACCTGCGCCGCGCTCGCGCTTGCCCTGGGCTCCAGCCCAGCCTTTGCGCAGTCCGGTGAAATCACGATCTGGAGCTGGAACATCGCCGCTTCGTCGCTGAAGGCCACCATAGCGGGCTTCAACAAGCAGTATCCCGACATCAAGGTCACGGTCGAGGACCTCGGCAACCAGCCGACCTACGACAAATCGATCGCCGGCTGTGCCGCCGGCGGCGAGGGCCTGCCGGATATCGTGACGATCGAGAACGGCGAGGCGGAAAACTACTGGAGCCAGTTCCCGGATTGCTTCGTCGACCTGCACACGCTCGGCTACACCGCAGAAGACCAGGCAAAATTCCCCGACTTCAAACGTACCGAGCTCGAGGTTGACGACAAGGCCTATGCGATGCCCTGGGATTCCGGTCCAGTAGCGATGTTCTACCGCCGCGACTTCTATGAGAAGGCCGGCGTCGACCCGTCTTCGATCAAGACCTGGGACGATTTCATCGCCGCCGCCAAGAAGATCCAGGCCGCCAATCCTGGCGTGACGATGACCAACGCCGATTTCAACGGCGATTCCGAATTCTTCCGCATGATCTCCAACGAGCAGGGCTGCGCCTATTTCTCCGCCGATGGTCAATCGATCACCGTCAATCAGCCCAAATGCGTCGATGCCATGACCAAGATCAAGGAGATGAAGGACGCCGGCATCATTTCCTCTGCCGACTGGAGCACCAAGATCACTAACAACACCGCCGGCAAGGTCGCCAGCCAGATGTATGGCGGCTGGTATGAAGGCACCATACGCACGGAATCGCCCGATGGCGCAGGCAAATGGGGCGTCTATCTGATGCCGAGCCTGACCGCCGACGGTCCGCGCGCCGCCAATCTCGGCGGCTCCTCGCTCGCCATCACTTCGGTGTCGAAGAACAAGGAAGCCGCCTATGCCTATCTGAAATACACGCTAGGGACGAATGAGGGCCAGATCACCATGCTGAAAGGCTTCGGCCTGGTGCCGTCGCTGATCTCGGCGCTCAACGACCCTTATGTCTCCGAAGGCCTGCCCTATTGGGGTGGCCAAGCCGTGTGGAAGGACATCCTCGGCACCTTGCCCAAGGTCGTCCCCAGCCGCGGCACTCCGTTCCAGAGCGACGCCGAAATCATCATCCGCGCGGTGCAGACCAAATATCTGGCCGGCGGCTATCCCGACGCCAAGGCAGCGCTCGACGATGCCGCAAGCCAGATCGCCGCGGCGACCGGCCTGCCGGTCAAGTCGTGATCTGATACGGGATGGCTCCAGACTTCGTGATCTATTTCGAACGCTGGCGCTGCCCCTCACCCTTACCCTCTCCCCGTGAAGAACGGGGAGAGGGGAATCCCCCAGCATTGCGGCCAGGCAGGCGGATGAGGGGCGGCGCCGGCCTTCGAACAAGCCACCGTTTGCGGCGGCGCATCACCTGAACATCAACACCGCGCGCCCCAGCAGGCGAAAGCAGAAAGGAGGAAAACGAATGCGCTACCAGAACGCCACGGCTTATCGCTTCCTCGCGCCCTATCTGCTGATCTTCTCGATCTTCTGGCTGTGGCCGATCATCGATTCCTTCCTGATCTCGTTCCAGGCGACGCGCACCGTGCCGTGGCGGTTCGCGCCGACCTTCAACTGGGGCCGGCTGATCGGCGATCCCGCCTTCTTCAACGCCTTGAAGAACACATTGCTGATCCTCGTCATCCAGGTGCCGGTGATGATTTCCCTGGCGATTGTGATGGCGGTGCTTTTGAATTCGCCGCTGCTCAAGGCGCGTGGCCTGTTCCGCTTTGCCTTCTTCGCGCCGGTCGTGGTCGGCGAAGTCGCCTATTCGGCGGTTTTCCGGCTGATGTTCAATCTCGACTACGGCATCATCAACAAATTGCTGAACAGCATCGGCCTGCCCAGTGTCGACTGGTTTACCAACGTCACCCCGGCGATGGCGGTGATCATGATGGCGGTGACCTGGCGCTGGGCCGGCTACAACGCCATCATCCTGCTCGCCGGCCTGCAGTCCATCCCCGAGGATGTCTACGAGGCGGCAACCCTGGACCGGGTCAGCAAGGTCAACCAGTTCTTTTACATCACGCTGCCGCTGCTCAAGCCGATCATCGTGTTCTGCGCCGTGCTGTCGATCATCGGCACCATGCAGCTGTTCACCGAGCCCTTCCTGATCACCGAGCGCGGCGGGCCGGGCGGCGGCACCGAAACGCTCGGGCTGCTGCTTTACCGCCAGGGCTTCCGGTCGCTCAATTTCGGCTACGCTTCGGCCGTCGCCTACACCATGGCCGGGCTGGCGATTGCCATTTCGCTGGTGCAGATATGGCTGACGAGGGAACCGAAATGACCTCGCGCTCCCCAATCAGCCATTCCCGGGTCAGCCGTTCTCAGGCCAGATTGGGCCGCAGCATCGCGCTGCATCTGGTCCTGACGCCGCTGGCGCTGGTCTGGCTGTTTCCGCTGTGGATGATGGTGGTCTTTTCCACGATGCCCGACAATGGCATCTTCAGCCCCGACATCGAGCTTTTGCCGCACGGCAATTTCCTCGACAATGTCAGCAATCTGCAGCGCGGCACCAATTTCATCGGCGCCATCGGCATCTCCGTCTCGGTGGCGGTGACCTATACCTTCCTGTCGGTGATGCTCACCTCGATGGCCGGCTGGGCGCTGGCGCGTTACAACTTCTTCGGCAAGGGCATGGTCGTCGCCATCATCTTCGGCACCATCACGCTGCCCTATGCGGTCGTGCTTATCCCGCAATTCATCATGGTGGCGCGCGACTTCAAGCTCGCCAACACCTGGGTGGCGCTGATCGTGCCGCCGCTGTTCAACTCGCTGGGCGTGCTATTCATGCGACAGAGTTTTTCGATGATGCCGCACGAGCTGTTCGACGCGGCCAAGGTCGAGGGCGTCAAGGAATGGCGGATATTCCTGTTCGTCGCATTGCCTCTGGCGCGGCCGATGCTGGCGGCACTCGCCATCATCCTCTTCCTTGCCTCCTGGAACAACTATCTGTGGCCGCTGCTGATCAATTCCAAGCCTGGCGCAATGACCGCGCCGGTGGCGCTCGGCACGCTGATCGGTCTCACCAAGGTGTCCTGGGGCGGCATCATGGCGGGCGCGGTGATGCTGACGGCGCCAATGCTCGTCGTGTTCGTGCTTCTGCAGCGCCATTTCGTCGCCGGCATCGCCGCCGGCGCCATCAAGTAAGGATCAGCATGGCTGCAGTCACACTCAAAAACGTCATCAAGCGCTTCGGCGTCTTCGAGATCGTCCACGGCGCCAATATCGATATCGATGACGGCGAATTCGTCGTCTTCGTCGGCCCTTCCGGCTGCGGCAAGTCCACGCTGCTCCGGATGATCGCCGGGCTCGAGGACATCAGCGACGGCGAGATCGCCATTGGCGGCAAGGTGGTGAACGACGTCGAGGCAGCCGATCGCGGCATCGCCATGGTGTTCCAGTCGTACGCGCTCTATCCGCACATGACGGTCGAGCAGAATCTGAGCTTCGGCCTGAGAATGACCGGCAATCCCAAGGCAGATACCGAGCGGCGGGTGAAGCGGGCTTCCGAAATCCTGCGTATCGCCGAGCTGATGAAGCGGCGGCCGCGGCAATTGTCGGGCGGCCAGCGCCAGCGCGTCGCTATCGGCCGCGCCATCGTGCGCGAGCCGCAAGTGTTCCTGTTCGACGAACCGCTCAGCAATCTCGACGCCGAGCTCAGGGTGCAGATGCGCGTCGAGATATCGCGCCTTCACAAGGAGCTTGGCGTTACCATGGTCTATGTGACGCACGACCAGACCGAGGCGATGACACTGGCCGACAGGATCGTCGTCCTCAACGCCGGCAATATCGAGCAGATCGGCGCGCCGCTCGATCTCTACGACGACCCCGCCAACCGCTTCGTTGCCGGCTTCGTCGGCTCCCCGAAAATGAACTTTCTGGCGGCGAAAATGGTCGGGGCCGACAACGGCGCTGCGGTCGTCGAACTGGTCAATCATCGCGGCGCGCGACTGCGCAAGCCGCTTTCGGATGCGCTGCCTGCGACAGGCGGCGATGTCGTGCTTGGCGTGCGGCCGGAGCATTTCTTCGACGCCGGCCAGGGCGATTGCGACCTTACCCTCAAGGCCGACGTCGCCGAGCACTTGGGATCGGTGAGTTATGTCTATGCCAATTCCGGGACCGGGGGCGGGCGCGAGGAACTGATCATCGAGCGCGAGGCCTCGCGGCATCGCGCGAACGGCGACGACCTGGTGGTGTCGATCAAGGCCGACCGCTCGCTTCTCTTCGACGCCACCGGCGCACGCATTCGCTAACCCATCTAGTTCCTTTTGTCCGATCGCGACTGGTCGCGGCCACCCCACGGAGATTTGACATGACGTCCAAGCCAGAAAAAATTCGCTGGGGCATTCTCGGGCCCGGCAACATCGCCAAGGCCTTTGCCGGCGGCGTCGCCCATTCGCGCACCGGCACCTTAGTCGCCTTAGGGGCGCGCAATCCCGGCAAGGCCGGGCTCACTGAGGCTTTCCCCGGCGCCCGCATCCTCGATGGCTACGAGACTTTGCTTGGCGATCCGGATGTCGACGCGATCTATATTTCAACGCCGCATCCGAGCCATGCCGAATGGGCGATCAAGGCGGCTGAGGCCGGAAAGCATGTGCTTTGCGAAAAGCCGCTTGGCCTGACCGCCTTCGAGGCCGACGCCATGATCCATGCCGCGCGCAAGGCCGGCACCTTTCTCGGCGAAGCCTTCATGTACCGGCTGCATCCGCAGACGGCCAGGCTGGTCGAGCTGGTCAGGGCCGGCGCGATCGGCGACATCAAGATGATCAAATCCAGTTTCGGCTTCGCCATGCCGGGCTTCATGCCGGAGCACCGGCTTTACGCCAAGGATCTCGCCGGCGGCGGCATTCTCGATGTCGGCGGCTATCCCGTCTCGATGGCGCGGCTGATTGCCGGCGCCGCGGCGGGAAAGCCCTTCGCCGAGCCGGACAAAGTGGTCGGCGCTGCGCATCTCGGCCAATCCGGCGTCGACGAATGGGCGTCGGCGCTGTTGCATTTTCCAGGCGGCATCGTCGCGGAAGTCTCCTGCAGCATTTCGCTCGCGCAGGACAACGTATTGCGTATTCTCGGCAGCAAGGGCCGCATCGAGGTGGCGGATTTCTGGTATGCCGGCGGCCAGCAAGGCGGCACCGGCGAAATCCGCATCATCCGTCCGGGTGACACCGAGGTGGTCGAGGTCAAGGAGGACGGCTGGCTTTACGCATTCGAGGTCGACGCTGCCGGCGAGGCCATTCTCGGCGGGAAGCAGGAGTTCGCCTGGCCGGGCATGAGCTGGGCCGACAGTCTCGGCAATCTGCGCGTGCTCGATAAATGGCGGGCCGCCATCGGGCTCGAATACGACATCGAGAAACCGGCAAAGCGCGTCCACACGATCTCCGGGCGGAAGCTGCGCTCCGGCGGGACCGCCATCCCCAAGCGCGGCATTCCGGGCCTGCCGCGGCCGGCTTCGTGTCTGGCGCTCGGCTTCGAGGATTTCCGCACGTTTTCGTCGGGCGCCATCCTGCTCGACGCCTATTTTGAGGCGGGCGGCAATCTGTTCGACACCGCCTTCGTCTACGGTTCCGGCTATACCGAGACGCTGCTCGGCCAGTGGCTGAAGAACCGCGGCGTGCGCGAGCAATCGGTGGTCATCGGCAAGGGTGCGCACTCGCCGCTCTGCTATCCCGACGTCATCGGCAAGCAGCTCACCCAGTCGCTTGAGCGGCTGCAGACCGACCATATCGACGTCTATTTCATGCATCGCGACAACCCGGACGTGCCGGTCGACGAGTTCGTCGATGCGATGGATCGCGAGGTCAAGGCCGGCCGCATTCGCGGTCCGTTCGGCGGCTCGAACTGGACGATGGAACGCATGGACGAGGCGATTGTCTATGCCGAGCGCACCGGCAAGCAGAAGCCCGGCGCCCTTTCCAACAATTTCTCGCTGGCCGAGATGCTGGAGCCGATCTGGGCGGGCTGCGTCACCTCCTCCAGCGACGCATGGAAGGCCTGGCTCACCGCCCGGCAGATGCCGAATTTCGCCTGGTCGAGCCAGGGCCGCGGCTTCTTCACCGACCGCGCCGGCCGCGACCGGCGCGACAATGAGGAACTGGTCCGGGTCTGGTACTCGGAGAGGAACTTCGGCCGTCGCGACCGCGCCATCGAGCTCGCCAAACGGCTGGGCAAAAGCCCGATCCACGTCGCGCTCGCCTATGTCCTGGCGCAGCCCTTTCCGTCCGTCCCGCTGATCGGGCCGCGCACGCTCGACGAGTTGGAAGACAGCCTCCAGGCGCTCGACATCTCACTTTCGCCGGACGATCTTGCATGGCTGGATAGCGGTTCGGATCAGGCCCGCGCGCGCGCCTGATAGCGGGGTCTTGCGCTGCGCCCTTAATTTCCGGACTGTTTGCGCTGCCCCTCACCTACCCTCTCCCCGCTCTTCGGGAGAGAGGATAAGGTTAAAGGGCAGCGCCGAAGTCGCTTGAGATAGGGAAGACAGATGCTCGACATATCACCGTCGAAACAGGCGGCCACCTGGCTCGGTTCTTTTGCGCGAGCGCTCGAGGCGGGCGACGTCGCGGCCGCAATCAACCTGTTCGTCGAGGACTGTTACTGGCGCGATCTGCTGACCTTCACCTGGAACATCAAGACCATGGAAGGCGGCGCGGCGATCCGCGACATGCTGGAAGCCACGCTGGCAATGACAAGGCCTGCCCGGTGGCAGCTCAGCAGCGAAGCGACTTCGGACGAAGGCGTTATCGAAGCCTGGTTTTCTTTCGAGACGTCATCCGCGTGGGGCCAAGGCATCATGCGCCTCAGGGACGGCAAATGCCGGACACTGTTTACGGCGATGAGCGATCTCAAGGGGTTTGAGGAGCGCAAGGGCCCGGCGCGGCCTCTGGGCGTCCGCCACAAGGCCGATCCGGAGCGCGAGACCTGGCTGGAGGCGAGGGCGCGCGAGACGCGTGAACTCGGCGCCGGCCAGCAGCCTTATTGCCTGGTCATCGGCGGCGGCCAGGGCGGCATCATGCTGGGCGCACGGCTCCGGCAACTCGGCGTGCCGGCCATCATCATCGAGAAGAATGCGCAGGCCGGCGATTCCTGGCGCAATCGCTATCGCTCGCTCGTGCTGCACGACCCGGTCTGGTACGACCATCTGCCCTACATCCCGTTTCCCGAGAACTGGCCGGTGTTCACGCCCAAGGACAAGATGGGCGACTGGCTGGAAATGTATACACGCGTCATGGAGCTCAACTACTGGACCTCCACAAGATGCATCAGCGCGTCCTACGACGACACCGAAAAGGTCTGGACGGTCGAGGTCGACCGCGCCGGCCAGCGCATCACGCTAAAGCCGAAGCACATCGTCTTTGCAACCGGTGCTTATGGCCCGCCCAGGCAGATCGACCTGCCGGGCGCCGAGGCCTTCCAGGGCGAGATCCTGCACTCCAGCCAATATTTCAGCGGCGAGAAATTCCGCGGCAAAAAGGTCGCCGTCATCGGCGCCGCAAGTTCTGGCCATGATGTCAGCGTCGATCTATGGGAGAGCGGCGCCGAGGTGACGATGGTCCAGCGCTCGCCGACGACGGTGGTCAAGTCGGACACGCTGATGGAGATCGGTTTCGAGATCTTTTCGGAAAAGGCGCTGGCCCGCGGCATCACCACTGAGAAGGCCGACATGATCGTCGCCTCGACGCCGTTCGCGCTGCTGCCACAGGGCCAGCGCGCGCTCTACGACATCATCAAGGCGCGCGACGCGGCCTTCTACGACCGCTTGCGCGGCGCCGGCTTCGCCATCGATTTCGGCGACGACGAGACCGGACTTTTGATGAAGGCCTACCGCACCGGCTCGGGCTTCTACATCGACGTCGGCGCCTGCGATCTGATCATCGACGGCGAGATCGGCATCCGCAGCGGCGTCGGGATCAAGTCGCTGACGCCGACAGGCATCCTCTTCGACGACGGCACCGAACTGGCGGCCGACGCAATCATCGCCTGCACCGGCTATCTCTCGATGAACGAAACGGTGGCGGCGATCATCTCCCGTGAAGTCGCCGACAAGGTCGGGCCGTGCTGGGGGATTGGCTCGGGCGTGAAAGGCGACCCGGGTCCATGGCAAGGCGAATTGCGCAACATGTGGAAGCCGACCGCGCAGGAAGCGCTGTGGTTCCACGGCGGCAATCTGGCGCTGTCGCGCTTTTATTCGAAGTTCGTGGCGCTGCAGATCAAGGCGAGGATGGAAGGCATTGCGACGCCGGTTTATGGGACGCCGCGGTGAAGCTGTGATCTCCCCCCTTGAGCGGGAGATATCGCCAAAGGCGACAGAGGGAGTCGCCGCGCGTCGAGCGCCAGCCTCCTCTACCGTAGCAGCAGGCCGAGCCCCGTCGGACCTACCCCCTCTGGCCTGCCGGCCATCTCCCCCTCAAGGGGGGAGATCACCCACGCCCGAAATGCCGGGCGGCAACCTCGACATGCGTGTCATGCGCATGCGCTTCGAAGCGCTCGGTTTCGCCGAAATCGTCCAGCGCCTCGTTCGGCCACCACGTGCCGCCGACCACAATGCCGTCAGAGACCAGCCTTTGCTCGGCGACCAACGAGGCGCCGACCGAGTCGACAAAGGTGAAGCGGCCCGGACGCAGCCGCAGCACCGCGATGTCGCCGACCGCACCAACCGCAAGCCTGCCCAAATCTGGCCTGGCGATCGCTTCGGCCGGCCGCTGTGTCGCGGCGCGCAGCACCTCGACCAGCGGCATGCCGAGAACCAGCAGCTTCGACATGCACACCAGAATGTCGAAGGCCGGCCCGTCGACGCAGTAGAGATGCACGTCGCTGCTGATCACGTCCGGCGCCAGCCCCTCGCTCAGCATCGCCTTGGCCACCTCGAAATCGAACGAGCCCATGCCGTGGCCGATATCGAAGATGACGCCGCGCTCGCGCGCCAGCCGCATGTCCGGCCGCACCGCGCCCGAAGCGAAGACCGGTGCGTTGGGAAACGGCCGGAAGCAGTGGGTGAGGATATCGCCTTTGCGCAGCCGCGGCAGCACTTCCGAGCGACCCGGCGGCGGCTCGTCTATATGCGCCATCAGCGGCAGGCCGGCCTTGTCGGCGGCTTCCAGCCCGAGATCGACCGGCGCGATGCCGCTGCTGCCGCCGGCATGGCGACCGGAGCGGACCTTGACGCCGACGATCACGTCTGCGTGCTCGCGCGCCGCGGCCACCGTCTCGCGCGGTTCGCAGAGCCTGAGGTCGCTGCATTCGCCGACCGCGACGGTCTGCGAGAAGCCGAAAATGCCGGCAAAGGAAATGTTGACGTATGCCAGGATACGGACCTTCGAGCGCTCGATGACGTGGCGGCGAAAGCCGAGGAAATTGCCGGCGCCGGCGCTTCCGGCATCGACGAAGGTGGTGGTGCCGCTCTTTGCGGCGAGCCGGTCGGCATCGACGCCGAGCGACGTGCCGCCCCAATAGACATGGCTGTGCAGGTCGATCAGGCCGGGCGCGACGATCGAGCCCGTGGCGTCGATGACGCGGGCTGCACGTTCGAAGGGGATTTCGGGGTCGATGGCGGCGATACGGCCGTCGGCAATCGCCAGATCGCGTTGTGCGTCGAGGCCGGACGCCGGATCGATGAGGCGGCCGCCCTTTATCAGGAGATCGAATTGCATTGCGCCTGTCTCCGCTTTTCCGTCAGGCCGGCCTGTAGGCGACGGCTTCGACCTCGATCTTGATGTCGATCATAAGCCGTGACTCCACCGTCGTGCGTGCCGGCGGATCTTTCGGGAAATGCCGGGCGTAGACGGTATTGAAGATGCCGAAATCGCGCGCGTCCTCGAGCCAGACCGTCGTCTTGACCACGTCGTCGAGCGTGCAGCCGGCCAGCGCCAGTGCCGCCTTGACGTTCGACAGCACCTGTTCGGTCTGCTCGGCTATGCCGCCCTTGACCACCAGCCCGTCGCTGCCGACCGGCACCTGGCCTGAGACATAGACGAAATCGCCGGCCCTGACCGCCGGCGACAACGGCACATGGGATTTTCCGAAACACTGCTTGGGCAAGGAGGCCTCCTGTCTAGGTTCTTTGGGTGAACGCGCGATGCTGCAAGAGATTGGGCGCGGCTGCACGCCATCGATCCACATTCTGAAAGCCTATATCGCTTTGCTGCGGTAACGCCAGAACGATCACCGCCCTTGGTGATCCTTCGCGCCAGCATCTGGACCCGCGACGCCAGCCGGCTCAGCGGTCGATCCGCGTCGACAGGATGATCGACGACGACGTCCGCTCGACCCCGTCCATGGCGCCGATCTGGTCGAGGAGCGTGTCGAGATCCCTGATCGACGGCGCTTCGACGACAACGATCATGTCGAAATTGCCGCTGACCGAGTGCAGGGTTCGAACCGGTGCCAGCGCCTGCAGGCTGCGCACCACCTTGTCGGCGAGCTTGGGGGTGACGGTAAGCAGGACATGCGCCCTGACCAGCCCCTGTTCGTAGTCGGGCGAAAGCCTGACACCGTAGCCGGTGATGATGCCGCGCTGTTCCAGCCGCTCGATCCGGCTCTGCACCGTGGTCCGCGACACGCCCAGCCGTCGCGCCAGTTCGGCGGTCGAGGCGCGCGCATTGATGCGCAGCAGGGAAAGCAGAGCCTGGTCGGCATCGCTTAGCATTTCGACGAACCTTGCCGGCACATTGCGCAAAGAGAGACTGCGTTTCGTACAGTCTCACGCTTCCTTTCGACAGGCAAGCTGCGATTCTAGCGATCAATCCAACGTTGGTGCGAGGGACCAGTCATGAAGGAAATCATCGTCGTCGGCGCCGGCAAGATCGGCTCGACCATTGCCGAGATGCTGGCTTCCACGGGCAACTACCATGTCACGCTCGTCGACCGCTCGGCGGCGCAGCTCGGCGCGGCCGAACTGCCTGAAACGATCGAGACGCTGGAACTCGACATCGAAGCCGCCGGCACCCTCGAAGCGGCCTTGGCCGGCAAATTCGCGGTGCTCAGCGCCGCGCCCTTCCATCTGACCACGCGCATCGCGGAGGCGGCGGCCAGTGCCGGCGTGCACTATCTCGATCTGACCGAGGATGTCGTCAGCACCAGGCGGGTCAAGGAACTGGCGCGCTCCGGCAACAGCGCCTTCATTCCGCAATGCGGCCTGGCGCCCGGCTTCATCTCGATCGTTGCCAACGACCTCGCCAGCCGCTTCGACACGCTGGAGAGCGTGCGCATGCGGGTTGGCGCGCTGCCGCAGTACCCGTCGAACGCGCTGAACTACAATCTGACCTGGAGCACCGACGGCGTCATCAACGAATATTGCGAGCCTTGCGAGGCGATCGTCGAAGGCGAGCTGATCGAGGTGCCGCCGCTCGAGGAGCGCGAGGAGTTCTCGCTCGACGGCGTCACCTATGAGGCGTTCAACACCTCGGGCGGGCTGGGCACGCTGGCCGAAACGCTGAAAGGCAGGGTGCGCACGCTGAATTACCGCACCATCCGTTATCCCGGCCATGCCGCGATCATGAAGGCGCTGCTCAACGACCTCGGCCTGCGCCACCGCCGCGACGTGCTGAAGGACATTTTCGAAAGCGCCCTGCCGGCAACGCTGCAGGACGTGGTTATCGTCTTCGTCACCGTCAGCGGCCGCAAGAACGGCCGTCTGCTGCAGGAGACCTATGCCAACAAGATCTACGCCAGGCGCGACGGCGAAAAGGTGCGCAGCGCCATCCAGATCACCACTGCATCGGCGATCTGCGCCGTGCTCGACATGCTCGCCGACGGCACCTTGCCGGCAAGAGGTTTCATCAAGCAGGAGGACATCGCGCTCGACGCTTTTCTAGCCAACCGCTTCGGCCACGCCTACGCGCAGCACGAGATGGTTAGCCGGCTTGCGGGGTGAGCTGCGTAATCTCCCCCCTCGAGGGGGAGACGTCGCCGAAGGCGACAGAGGGGGTCGCCTCACGAAGAGCGCCAACCTCCATCTGTCGCAAGGGAGGTCGCATCCAGTCGAACCGACCCCCTCTGGCCTGCCGGCCATCTCCCCCTCAAGGGCAGGGGAATCGCATATGGCGATTTTGGGGTTGAGTTTAGGCTGAGAAAGGATTCTTTGGAGAGGCAGTTGAGCGAAGGAGCGACTGCCATTTCCTGCCTTGAGAGCTACTTTGGCGCGGTGCCTGATCCACGCGCGCCCAACGCCACGCACCGGCTTGGCGACCTGATCGTGATGATGATCGCGGCAAGCCTGTGTGGTGCCAGCAATGCGACGGAGTTCGCCCTGTTTGCGCAGGAGCGCAAGCAGGCGCTGTCGCGGCTGATCGACTATGACGCAGCTCCCAGCCACGACACCTTCTCGCGGCTGCTGCGCCTGCTCGACCCGGAGGCCTTTGGTCGCGCCTTTGCGGCCTTTGCCGCAGCTTTCGCCCGAGCCAGCCGAGAGACGCCCGAGGTGGTGTCGCTTGACGGCAAGGCTTTGCGGCGGGCCTACGAGA
>NZ_JAMYUV010000018.1:0-93516 GCF_040323405.1 Mesorhizobium sp. M0048
ACCTGGAACAGAGAACCTTGCAGACCATCGACAACCCGTTCGGCACGAGGTTGTCACCCATGTCTTAGGTACATTCTGTTACCCATGTCTCCGGGTCGTACCGGATGGATCTGGCGGAGGGAGTGGGATTCGAACCCACGGTGGGCTTGCACCCACGCCGGTTTTCAAGACCGGTGCCTTAAACCGCTCGGCCATCCCTCCAGGGTGATTTTTCAATCACTTAGGATATCGCGAGAGGAGCGGGTTCGAGCTGTCGGTACCGGATTGGCACCAGGACGGTCCCCGATCGGTTCGCGCTCCATTCCTGTAAAGCCGCATTCAACGCCAAGTCAACCGTGGCGGCCGCACCTTTCGGCGCGATCCAGGACGGTGAGCAGCGTCATGGCGAGCTGTTTGTGCTGAGTGTGGAAAATCGTTTTTAAAACCCGCACGGACTATTAATCGTTGCGCGCTGATATGTTGGGCGCATTAGGCACATGTAGTAAAATCGTCTTCTGGAGTTGAATTTTGGCCGTACTTGGCGCTCTCCCGCCCGGTCTTCGCTGTAGACCAATTCGCGAAACCGACTGGGAGGGAGTGGTTGATTGTCTGTGCAGGGGCTTTCCTGCGCGTAACCGAAGTTACTGGATCCGGGCTCTGACCCGTTTGTCGAAGCGGCCTGCGGTTGCCGAGTTCCCACAATATGGCTTTGCTTTGGAGCATGCCGATCGGATCGTCGGCGTTGTGCTCACCCTTTATGCGCGCTACCAGGGGTCGGAGAGCGAGGAAATCCGCTGCAATCTTTCGAGCTGGTCAGTCGACGCAGAATTCCGTTCCTATGGCGCCATGTTGGTTGCGGCGGTTCTCAAGCGGAAGGACGTGACCTACACGAACATTTCGCCGGCGCAAGCGACATTGAAAGCCAACCGGGCGCTCGGCTTTCGGCTCTTCTCCAGCGGACAATTTACCTTCTTGCCGGCTTTAAGTTCGGCGCCGCGGTCATGTCGCGTGGTCGAAGTGCGTCCCGATCTTCCGGAACTGGCGATGCTGTCCGAGAGTGAGAGATACATACTCTCGGAACACGCCGCGCTGGGGTGCCTGTCGTTGATCTGCATCTGCGACGGAGCAGCGTTCCCCCTGGTGTTGATGCCGCGCCGAATGTTGCACGGTCTTATCCGCTGCCATCAGGTCATCTATTGCCGCTCGCTCGCGGATTTGAGCCGCTGCGCCGGTGCCATGGGGCGCTTTCTCTTGCGAAGCGGAATCCTGGTTTGCTTTGTCGACGCCAAGGAGCCGATTCCAGGTTTGGTGGGATGGTACCGCCCCAACAAGGGGCTGAAATACTTCAAGGGTCCCAGACCACCCACACCTGGAGATCTGACGTTCACCGAGCTCGTGATCTTCGGTCCCTGAGTCTGCGCTCGCAGACACGCCAGGCGAGGTTCAAAGCCCGCCACGAACGGCGTTTTGCTGATCTAAGCGATGACTTCATCCCGACCGGCGAGACGGTCCGCGCCACAATCTCGCCCGGTTCCGACCACAATCGGTTAATACGGTGATAAACAATTCCTGCGCACAAAACGCATTGGGGTAGGGCGTTGCCGGCGTTTCTGGAGTGGGTGCTTTGGCATCGCTGACGTTTATGCTGCGGTGCCTTCGTCGATGCTATAGGGGACAATCAAAATATGCAGACCACGGCGCGCCCGCGTCTTCGTCGCGCTTTCGCTTTCGCGCTGTTTGCCTTGTCGGCAGCGTTTCTTGCGGCATGTGCCGCGCCGCAGCAGAACGCGATGGTCAACAAGAAACCTCGCTCCAAGGAATATTTTTCCGAAGCCGAATATGGCGTGAAAGCCAGCCCGCGCGTGATGTTCAAGACGTCTCGGGGGCGCAACCAGCTCGGCAAGCCCTATCAGGTGCGCGGCAAGTGGTATTATCCGAGGGAAGACAAACGTTACGCCAAGGTTGGCCTAGCGTCCTGGTATGGTGAGGCGTTCCACGGCCGGTTGACCGCCAATGGCGAAGTCTACGACATGGCAGATCTGACGGCGGCGCATCCGACTATGCCGCTCCCGAGCTATGCGCGGGTCACAAACATGAAGACCGGCAGCTCGGTGATCGTGCGCGTCAACGATCGCGGACCCTATCATGATGGACGCATCATCGATGTGTCGAAGCGCGCTGCTGAAATGCTCGATTATGCCAATATCGGTACGGCCGAGGTGAAGGTCGAATATGTCGGCCGTGCGCCGCTCGAAGGCAATGACGGGCAGTATCTTATGGCTTCGTATCGTCCAGGCAACAGGGCGCCGGATCCGTCGGACGGTCTGCCCAGCGGTGTCATGGTCGCCATGAATGGGCCGTCGCCAAGCCTGGCGGTGAGCGCTGCAGCCGTGCCGTTCCCCGGTCAGCTGACGAATACCGGGCAGGGATCCGATGCAGGGCCTGTCATAGCGGTGCAAGCGTCTGCTTCGGGAGACATTGTACTGCCCGATTTCGGCCCGATCGTGCCGGAGCGTCCGGAGATCAACCTGCCGGCGCAATCTCCATTCACCATGGCGTCGCTGTCTTACGCCGACGAGCGCGTGCAGCGCGCCTCCAACGCGTTTGCCGAGCTGGACGACACCGGCATGTCGCCCGCCGAGCTTCTTCAATCGTGGAAGCGGCAAGCTCCTCCAACCCAGTCGCCCACGGACTATGTCGCGGCGGGTTCGTTCGAGGATGCCGCCGAAGCCGAGCGTGTGGCTGCCCAGCTTTCCAGCTTCGGCAAGACCGAAATCCAGCGCTCGGAACTTGAAGGCAAGGACTGGTACTCGGTCAACCTCTATGCCGACGGCCGTGGCAGCCTGGACGAGATGCTGCAGGCAGCGTGGTCGCATGGTGCGCCCGATGCGCTTGCTGTACGCGACTGAGCTCGGGGTTGCCTGGTTTTTTCGTGCGCGATTGATCCGCCAGGCAAAAGCCTGATAGCTTCTGCCAACGTGCAAGAGCGCCGGCTCACTGGTCGAATCTGATGAAATTTTTTCGCCCTTTCACTGGGCTTATAGCGCTCGGCCTGCTGCTGCTCTCGCTTGCGCCGGCCTCGGCACAGCTTTTCGAGACCAAGGCCGCGCAGGCCTTCATGATCGATGCCGAAACCGGAACCGTGCTGTTTTCCAAGGACGCCGACAGGTTGATCCCGCCGGCCTCGTTGGCCAAGCTGATGACGATGGAAGTGGTCTTCAACGCCATCAAATCGGGGCGCCTGACGCTCGACGACACCTTCGTGGTGAGCGAAAACGCCTGGCGCAAGGGCGGCGCGCCTTCGGGGACATCGACTATGTTCGCGAAACTCAAGTCGACGATCCGGCTTGAAGACCTGATCCAGGGCGTGACCGTGCAGGCGGCCAATGACGGCTGTATCGTCATCGCTGAAGGAATCGCGGGGTCCGAGGCAAACTTCGCGGCGCAGATGACCGAGCGTGCCCGCCAGATCGGCTTGCAGAAATCGACCTTCGTCAACTCCACCGGTCTGCCGGCAGATGGGCAGCAAACGAGCGTTCGCGAACTCGCACTTCTGGCGCTGCATATCTGGCGCAACTACCCGGATCTCTACCGCTATTACGGCCAGAAGGATTTTACCTGGAACAAGATTTCCCAGAGGAACCGCAATCCGCTGCTGGCCATGGATATAGGCGCCGACGGGCTCGCGGTCGGCGCCAGCGAGCAATCCGGGTTCGGCATTGTCGGCTCGGCCAGCCACAACGGCACAAGGGTGATCGCGGCGATGAGCGGCCTGGCAAACGACCGCGAGCGTGCTGAGGAAGCGCGAAAGCTGCTCGACTGGGGCGTTCGCTCCTTCGAGAAGACTGAAGTATTCGCCAAGGACGAAGTGGTTGGCGAAGCCCAGGTCTTTGGCGGCGCGAAATCCGGAGTCGCGTTAAAGGCAAAAGGACCGGTGCAGATCTTCCTGCCGATCACCAACCGCGACAAGCTCACCGCCAGGATCGTCTATGACGGACCGGTTGCCGCGCCGGTGGAGGAGGGGCAGCCGGTCGGTACGCTGCGCGTCTGGATCGGCGATACTCTGAGCCAGGAGACGCCGCTGTTTGCCGCCGAGTCGATCGGTGTCGGTTCGCTGCCGCAGCGCGCGCTCGACGCCGCCAAGGAACTGGCCGTCGGCTGGCTGCGTTAGCACCGTCGCGGTGGACCTTTTTTCCCGCCCGGACTATACGGTCCCCGAAGTATGGACAAAGGCTTTGGCGCGCGGATTTTTCATCACTTTTGAAGGCGGCGAAGGAGCAGGCAAGTCGACGCAGATCGAGCGGCTGGCCAAGAAGATGCGCGCCAAGAAATACGATGTGCTGGTGACGCGTGAGCCGGGTGGCTCGCCGGGCGCGGAGGCGGTCAGGCATGTCCTGCTTTCAGGCGCAGCCGAGCCGTTCGGCCCCAAGATGGAAGCGTTGCTTTTCGCCGCTGCGCGATCCGACCATGTCGAACAGGTCATCCGGCCGGCGGTCGAGCGCGGTTCGGTCGTGCTTTGCGATCGTTTCATGGATTCTTCGCGCGTCTACCAGGGCGTCACCGGCGGCCTCGACCCGGCATTCATGGACGCATTGGAGAAGGTCGCCATCAACGGCATGGTGCCGGACATGACGCTGATCTTCGATATCGACCCCGCCGAGGGCCTGAGGCGCGCTACCGCCCGGCGGGGGAGCAGTGACGGACCGGACCGCTTCGAGAAGGAAACATTGGCCATCCACCAACGCCGGCGCGAGGCGTTTCTCGCGATCGCCGCAGCTGAACCCGAACGCTGCGTCGTCGTCGATGCGTCAGCCGCCCCCGACACCGTGGAGGATATCGTTACCGCCATCGTCTTCGCGGCTCTCGAGAGGATGATGCCGGCGCAAAGAAGGCAGGCGGCGCCGGCATGATTTTCGAACGCATCGCGCCCGAACAGCACGATACGCTGGACGGGGTGCCCGAGCCATCCGAGACGCCGCGTCTTGTCGGTCACCCGCAGGCGGCCAACATGCTCGCCACCGCTTACCGCTCGGGAAAGCTGCCGCACGCACTGATCTTTGCCGGACCGGTGGGCATAGGCAAGGCGACGCTGGCCTTTCATCTGGCGCATCATCTGTTGAAGCACCCGGCCTTCGAGCAGGCGCCGGAAAGCCTTGCCGTTCCAGATCCGGCTTCGTCGCTGTTTCGCCAGATCGCCACCGGGGCACATCCTTCGGTTCTGCATCTTACACGCCCCGCGAATGACAAGACCAAGAGCTTCAAGACAGTGGTCACGGTCGACGAAATCCGCAAGGTCAGCCGCTTTCTGTCGCTGACCTCGCACGACGGCAGCTACCGGGTGGTTATCGTCGATCCCGCCGACGACATGAACACCAATGCTGCCAATGCCTTGCTGAAGAATCTTGAAGAGCCACCCGCGCGCACCTTGTTCATCCTCATCGTCCATGCGCCGGGCAGTTTGCTGCCGACGATCCGGTCGCGCTGCCAGCTGGTGCGATTGGCCCCGCTCGATGCCAAGAGCTTGATGGCGGTTCTGGAGGGCATCGAGCCGCCGCCACCGGAGGATCCTGCGGCGCGCGCGGCGCTGGCGGAGCGGGCAGGGGGCAGCGCGCGCAACGCGATCCTGTTGACGCAGTATGGCGGGCTTGAAATCGCCGCCACCCTCGATGCCCTGGTGATGTCCAAAAAGATAGATGTCGCAGGCGCCTACCGTCTTGCCGAGGCGGTCGCCGGCCGCGACCAGGCAATCCCATTCGAGATATTCAATCGCCGCGCGCTCGACCTGCTGTCGGCCGGCGCCAGCCAGGCCGCGCTCGCCGGCGATCTCGCGCGGGCCAAAACGCTGTCGGATACTTGGCACGAGGCTTTGAACGCTATGTCTGAAACGGAGACCTACAATCTCGACAAAAAGCAGCACGCCCTGACCATGATCGACCGCCTGAATTCTGCAATGCGAATGTGACGGCCGCTGGCGTGGCTTTGGAAGCCCCTGAGCATTGATCCCAATCAATCGCAGGAAACTTCGAAGCCACCACATTGGCGTCGGATGGCAATTGCCGTTTCGATGCGATATCTCACCGCGACATCTTTCATTCAGACATTCATGACGGCTCATCCATGTCACGCGAAAAATACTACGTCACGACGCCGATTTTCTATCCGAACGGAAAGCCGCATATCGGCCATGCCTACAATGTGATCGCCAGCGACACGCTTGCCCGCTTCCAGCGGCTCGACGGCAAGGACGTCTTCTTTGTCTCGGGGACCGACGAGCACGGCTTGAAGATGCAGCAGACGGCGGACGCCGAAGGCCTGACGCCGAAGGCGCTTGCCGATCGCAATTCGGCGATCTTCCGTTCGATGCTCGAAGCGACCGGCTGCTCGAACGACGTTTTTATCCGAACGACCGAGGACCGGCACTACAAGGCCTGCCAGGCGATCTGGACACGCATGGCTGAGAATGGCGACATTTACCTCGACCGCTACAGCGGCTGGTATTCGGTGCGGCAGGAAGCCTATTTCGACGAGGCCGAAACCAAGGTCGGCGACGACGGCGTGCGCCGCGAACCGCTCGGCTCGCCTGTCGAATGGACCGAAGAAGAAAGCTATTTCTTTCGGCTTTCCGCCTATCAGGACAGGCTGCTCGCACTGTACGAGAACAGCCCGGAATTCGTCGGGCCGGCGGAGCGGCGCAATGAAATCGTCAGCTTCGTCAAATCCGGCCTCAGGGATCTGTCCATCTCGCGCACCACGTTTAACTGGGGCGTGCCGGTCCCGGGCGACGACAAGCATGTGATGTATGTCTGGGTCGATGCACTGACCAACTACATCACCGCCGCCGGTTATCCGGATCCGGCCAGCGAGAGATGGTCTTTCTGGCCTGCAAACGTTCATGTCATCGGCAAGGATATCGTGCGCTTTCACGCGGTCTACTGGCCGGCTTTCCTGATGTCGGCTGGCATCGAATTGCCGAAGCGCGTGTTCGCGCATGGTTTTTTGTTCAACCGCGGCGAGAAAATGTCGAAGTCGGTCGGCAACGTCATCGACCCGTTCGCCATGATCGAGCACTACGGTCTCGACCAGGTGCGCTATTTCTTCCTGCGCGAAGTGCCGTTCGGTCAGGACGGTAGCTACAGCCATGATGCGATCGTCAACCGCACCAATGCCGACCTTGCCAACGATCTCGGCAATCTGGCGCAGCGCTCGCTGTCGATGATCGCCAAGAACTGCGGCGGCGTGGTGCCGAAGCGTGGCGAATTGAGCGACGCCGACAAGGCGATCCTCGATCAGGCAGATGCCGCCCTTGTCACGGCGCGCAGGACGATGGCCGACCAGGGCATCCATTTGGCGCTGGCGGCGATCTTTGGCGTGGTGGCCGAAGCCAACCGCTATTTCGCCGGGCAGGAGCCATGGGCGCTGAAGAAGACCGATCCGGCACGCATGGAAACGGTGCTGTGGACGACGGCTGAGGTGATCCGGCGTGTCGGATTGCTGTGCCAGCCCTTCATTCCAGGCTCAGCGGCAAAGCTGCTCGATCTTTTGGCAGTGCCGGCGGACAGCCGCGACTTCGCGCATGTCGCCGAACGTCATGCGCTGGTATCCGGTACGGCACTGCCGGCGCCGGAAGCAGTATTTCCACGCTATGTCGAGCAAACGGATACAAGCGCCTGATGCTGGTCGACAGTCACTGCCATCTCGACTTTCCGGATTTCGCCGAAGAGCGGGCGACCATCGTCGCCCGCGCCGTCGCGGCCGGCGTCGGCCGTATAGTGACGATCTCGACGAGGGTGAAGCGATTTAGCCAAGTGCTTGAGATTGCAGAGACTTTCGATTATGTCTATTGCTCGGTTGGCACCCATCCGCACAATGCGGCGGAAGAGCTTGACGTCACTGTCGATGATCTGGTGCGGCTCTCTGCTCATCGCAAAGTGGTGGCGATCGGCGAGGCCGGGCTCGACTATTTCTACGATCATGCGCCGCGCGACGCACAGGCTCAGGGCTTTCGCACCCACATCGCCGCGGCGCGCGTGACCGGTCTCCCGCTGGTCATCCATTCGCGCGACGCCGACGACGACATGGCTGACATCCTCGAAGAAGAAACAGGGAAGGGCGCCTTCCCCTTCATCCTGCACTGTTTTTCGTCTGGGCGCAGGCTAGCCGAGATCGGTGTTGCGCTCGGTGGCTACGTTTCGTTTTCCGGTATCCTGACCTTCAAGAACTCCACCGAGCTCCGCGCCGTCGCCGCCGATGTGCCGCGCGACCGTCTGCTGGTCGAAACCGACGCGCCATACCTTGCGCCGATCCCGTTTCGCGGCAAGCGCAATGAGCCCGCCTATGTCGCGCATACAGCCAAGGTGCTGGCCGAGACGATCGGCTTCAGCGAGGCCGAGATCGCTGATATCACCACGGATAATTTCTTCCGGCTGTTCAGGAAAATGCCGCGCCCGAGCGCGCCGGGCGCCTGACGCATGAGCGACCGGTTACGTCTTACCGTCCTCGGCTGCGGCTCATCGCCGGGTACGCCACGCATCACCGGCGATTGGGGCAATTGCGATCCCGCGAACCCCCGGAACCGGCGCACGCGCACCGCAGCGCTCGTCGAGCGGATCGCGGCGAATGGCGTCCGGACCACCGTCGTCATCGACACCGGCCCGGATTTCCGCGAGCAGATGCTGCTGGCATCGGTCAGGCGCATCGATGCGGTGGTCTACACACATCCGCATGCCGACCATATCCACGGCATCGACGATTTGCGCGGCTTCGTACTGGAGCAGCGCCACCGGATCGACATCCATGCCGATCAGGCCACCATGCTGCGCTTACGCGAGGCGTTCCGCTACTGTTTCGAAACACCGAAAGGCAGTTCGTATCCGCCGATCGTCAACGCCCATATCATCGACCACGACCGGCCGGTGGTGATCGAGGGCGAGGGCGGCGCCCTCACCCTCGAACCGCTGCTGCAGCTTCATGGCGACATCACCTCGCTGGGTTTCCGCATCGGCGGGCTGGCTTATTGCCCTGATGTCAGCGACTTTCCGGACGCGACCGCCGAGCGTTTGCGCGGGTTGGACGTGCTGGTCATCGACGCGCTGCAATACACCGTCCATCCGAGCCATCTGTCGCTTGGTCAGGCGCTTGGCTGGATCGAAAGACTGGCACCGAAGAACGCGGTGCTGACGCATATGCATGTGCCGCTCGACTACGCCACGGTAATGGCCGAGACGCCGGCCAACGTCGAGCCTGCTTATGACGGCATGACGATCGAAATCCCTTACGAATCAGGGTGAAGGACCAAGTTTCTACGGCTGGGTTTCTGAGTGGGATCTCGCAAGGTGCATGAAACCAATTCTCGCTCTAAAACCGGCCCAGCGGCTTGCTGGTGCCACTTCCACGCCACATCCTTATCCCCCATTTCAGTTCCATAATCTATCTTATGCGACTGAAGCTTGTAGCAGCCATTTTAGCAATGCGACGGTTGAGCAAATTAGAGATGCGACATTTGTCGTGCGTCTGACGAACCGCAGCGTTACAACCAGCAAATGACCCACTTTCTCGGCTTTCCCGATCACCTCGCCGATGGCCGCATGCCTCGTGCGGTGATCTTCGGAGCCGGTCACGGCAGCACGTATCCCAGCGAGGACAGTCATGGCTATGCCTTGGCAGCCGACGCCATCCGCGCTGCAAGCCGGGTCGATGCCACGCTCATCGAGCACTGGGATTTCGATCTTGGTGGCCCGCTGTTCGACGGCAGGCCGATCTGCTGCATCGATACCGGCAACATCCCGACCACCATGCATGACAATGCCGGCAACCGGGACAAGATCGAGGCGAAGACGCGCGAGGTCCTGGCATTGCCGGCCGTGCCGATCCTGCTCGGCGGCGACGACTCCGTGCCCATTCCCTTCCTCGCCGGATTTGCGGATAACGGCCCGGTCTGGATCCTGCAGATCGACGCCCATATCGACTGGCGCGACGAGTTGCATGGCGAACGATACGGCTATTCGAACCCGATGCGCCGGGCGAGCGAGATGCAGCATGTTGCCGGCATCGTGCAGGTCGGCATCCGTGGCGTCGGTAGCGCACGCCTCACCGAAATCGAAGCTGCGCGGCGCTATGGCAGCCGTTTCGTGACCGCCCGCGAGGTTCACGCCCAGGGCGTCGAAGCCGCTCTCCGATACATTCCGGAAGGAGCGCGGATCGTCATCACGCTCGACTGCGATGGCCTCGATCCCGGTATCATGCCTGGCGTAGCTGCGCGTACACCCGGCGGCCTCACCTATACGCAAGTGATCGACCTGATCGCGGGCCTCGGCAGGCGGGCCAAGATCGCAGGATTCGACCTTGTCGAGCTCTATCCTCCCGCCGACATTGACGGCCTGTCGGCGATGACCGCCGCGCGCCTTCTCGTCAATGTAATCGGCACCATCGTCCGTCAGGTTTGAAAGCCGGCTTCCTCACGCATGATGGCCAGACAAGATTTCATCGGCTGCCGGCCAGGCGCGAAGATTCGCAACCGGCATGCTACGGTTGCGAATCATGAAGCGACTTGGGCTCTTCACAAGTTTCGTCCTCACCCTCGCCTGCGTGCTCACTGGCGCGCGAGCGCAGGACTTTGATCGTGCGCCAGGCGAGAACGACCTGGCTTTCGCCAAACGTGTTGTCGGGTTCGCCGACAATGCTGATCCGCACACCACAGCCGTGAGCTGGAGCGGCCTCCAGACACTCTTCGTCGATTACCAGACCGCTGAGGACTATCCGGAACGCCCGCTCGTCGCGCTGCAACGGCTAGCTGACAACAGATATCGCGCAATCCAGGTCACGACAGGTGAACAAGAGGGCGACACGCCGGACATAGCGCTCGGCCTCGCCAACGCCGACCACGACCCGGCAAAGGAACTGATCGTGATACTTTCCTGGGCTCAGATGCACTACGATGTCGAAGGGACGCTCTACGAAGTTCGCATCTTCGATGGCCCCAAGCCAGGCCAGAAGGCGCTGACTCAATTGAAAGCGAGCCGGAAGTTCGACGCCACATGCGACTGCCATTGGCGCGACGGCACAACGAAGCACTTCCGCTTCAAGACGATCGCAGCGGTCAAGACTGAACTGAAGCGCCTGGGTTATTAGCCGCCGGCGAGGGCTCGCTTCCCGGATGCTGCCCTCGCCATCTCGCCTATGCTGACCCGCAATCGTCACCAGCGCCGGCACAGGCACAGTCTGGGTCGCTCGTCAGAACTCCATATCACCGAAGTCACCGCCATTGTCGGAGCTGGCATCGCCTGCCTGATCGGCTTCGTCCGGCTGCGGCGTCGGCTGTTCAGCTGCCTTCGCTTCGCTGCCGCCAAACATGCCGGCGATCGCGCTGCCGAGCAGCACTCCGCCGGCCACGCCCATCGCGGTCTGCGCAGCGCCAGCAAGAAAACCGCCGCCTGCCCGCTGTGGCGTGTCCTGCGGCCCTTCAGTTGCAACGGAGGCGGCGCGCTCTACCCGCGGAACCGAGCCCGAGCGCCTGCCGCCGCTGCGGCCGAAGAAGCTGCTGAGCGGTCCACCGCCGGCGGGCTGCTGCGCCTGCTCTTCCAGTTCTTCGATGCGCGCCTGAGCTGCGTTCAAGGCCTGCTCCTGCACCACGATCGTCTGGGCCATGTAATATGGCGCGCCAGGCTGCCGGCCGATCTGATCCTGGATGAAGCGCTCTGCTTCCGCATCGCGCGGCGGCGCCTGGCGCTCGACATTTGCCAACTTCTCGAAGAGGTGTCCGATCGCCTGTTGATCGTTTCTGTCCATGATATCCGCCTCCGGTCGTGGTCCGACGCCGGCTATTCGCGCTCGCCGGTGAAGTTCAACAGCAGTTGGAAGATGTTGATGAAGTTCAGATAGAGCGAGAATGCACCGAAGACAGCGAGCTTCTGCTGTGATTCCGCACCGAAGTTTTCCGCATACTGCTCCTTGATAGTCTGGGTATCCCAGGCGGTGAGGCCGATGAAGACGGCGATGCCGATCACCGAGATCGCGAACTGGAGCGCGGTCGAGCCCAGGAAGATATTGACGATGCTGGCGATCACCACGCCGATCAGGCCCATGATCAGGAACGACGAGAACTGCGTCAGGTCGCGTTTGGTCGTGTACCCGTAAAGGCTGGTCGCGCCGAACATGGTGGCGGCGATGAAGAAGGTGCGTGCGATGCTGGTGCCGGTAAAGACCAGGAACACGGAAGCCAGCGACAGCCCCATGACCGCGCAGAATGCCCAGAACATCGCCTGGGCGCCGGCCGCCGACATCGTCTGCATCCGGAACGAGAACAAGAGCACAAAAGCCAGTGGTGCCAGCATAACCACCCATTTCAGCGGTGTGGAGAAGATCGGCACGTAAAGCGCGGGTGTGGAAGCCACCACGAACGCGATCACGCCCGTAACGACGAGGCCAAGGCCCATGTAGTTGTAGACGCGCAGCATGTGCCGGCGCAGGCCTTCGTCGTAGACGGCTCCGGCTCGGGCTCCGGCCCCGATATATCCGAGATTGTTCATGTGGTTCTCCTTCTTGAAGGTCGATCAGTAAAGCGTCTTGGCGAGCGCTTCGGCCGTGAGATCTATGCCTTGGATGTCGCTACGTGCGACGACCGCGTAGGCGACCTCGCCGATCTGGAAATAAGCTGAGGAAACGTCGCCCGAGGGAACGACAGTCGGCTTGACGACGTCGAATGTCCCGGGCCTGATTGCGAACAACGAGACCAGCCCCATCTCTTTCGTCTCGACAGCCATCTCGACGCTCGGGCCGAACTGCGATGGGTAGATCTGCACGTCGCGGACCGTCCAGTCCGCTGGCAGCGATGGCATAATGATCGCCGTCGCGGCGCGAATTTCGTCGGCATTGTAGCCGGGCGCTTCGGGTTGCGACGACATCGCCTCGCGCACGAGCGTCGTGCGGTGCGCCCGGACCGCGTCCTCCACATAGGCGGGCGGATGGGTCGAAGCGACGACTTCCGTCACCGATATCGGTCCGATGAGCCCGTTCGCAAGCCAGCCGGCGGCGACGAAGACAGCGACTGCCGCCGCTCGCTGCAAAGCACCAAGGACGCGGCCGCGCGCCAATCCCCGCTCCAGCCGCCGTGCAGCATCGGCCGTCGCGGGCCGCGCCATGCCTTTCGATCCGGCAAGCGCTACGCGCAATTCGTCACGCATCCGCAGGTCGGACATCACCCGCGCGGCCGCCTCCGGCCGGGCCGAAAGGAACGCCTCGACCTCGATGCGACGCGCCACGTCCAGCTGATCGTCGACATAGGCGTCGAGATCGGTGTCGGTCACGGGATCGCGCAGTTGGTTCATCATCGACCTCCGACGATCTTCAGATGGCCTTTCGCCCGTGCCGGTGCCGCGTCCTCCATCTCGCGGAGTGCCGCACGTGCCCTGCCGATGCGCGACATCAGCGTGCCAAGCGGCACGCCGCTAACCTCGGCCGCCTCGCTGTAGCTGAGCCCCTCGATGGCGACGAGATGCAGCGCGCAACGTTGCTCTTCCGGCAATGTGAAAAAAGCGTCGCGCACCTGTGCCAGACGGACCGAATGTTCCTGCGCAGCCTGGACGCTGGCCTCGGCGAGATAGCCGGCCTGTTCGATGCGCATTGCTTCGGATTTGCGGGATCGCAAGCCGTCGATGAACGCGTTGTGGACGATCGACAGCAGCCATACGCGAAGGTTTCCGCCGGAGCGGAAGCTGCCGCGTCGCTCATAGGCACGCACCAGCGCATCATGCACCAGATCCTCTGCATCGGCGCTGTCGCGTGTCAGCGAGCGTGCATAGCGGCGCAGTGAACCGAGCTGTCCCAGAATGTCGAAGCGTGGCATCGGCCGTTTCATGTCCTGTTTACGGAGCAGGTCGGAATTTTAATCCCGCTCTCCCCGAATTTTCGGCTCGCCGCGCTCTCTCTGGGAGATATCGCGCCTGCCCTCGCCCGGCAGATAGTATCGGCCGCCCTCGAGGCAAACCGACGCCGAGTTGGCGCATATGAAACTGCTGGCAAAGCACGGCCGGTTTGCGTATCACTCCGCCGCCAACGGAAACTTATCGATGTTCGAAAATCTTCAGCCCGCGCCTGCCGACAAGATCCTGGCCTTGATCGGCCTCTATCGCGCCGACCCGCGTCCCGACAAGGTCGATCTCGGGGTCGGCGTCTATAAGGATCGCGACGGCAAGACGCCGGTGATGCGCGCGGTGCGCGAAGCCGAAAAGCGGTTGCTGCACGGCCAGGATACCAAGACCTATCTCGGCCTCGCCGGGGATACCGCCTTCAACGCGGCGATGGCCAGGTTGGTGTTCGGCCCAGCCGCCGACATGACACGCATTTGTGCGGCACAGGCGCCTGGCGGCTCCGGCGCGCTGCGGCTGGTGGCAGAGCTGCTGAAAAGGACCCGCACCGACGCGATGGTCTGGCTGTCGGATCCGACATGGCCGAACCACACGCCGGTCATGCGCGCCGCTGGCCTGCAAACACGCGAATATCCCTATTTCGACGCTGCTTCTGGTGCGGTTCGCTTCGACGACATGCTGAATGTATTGAGAACCGCGAATCCTGGCGACGTCGTATTGTTGCATGGCTGTTGCCATAACCCGACGGGCGCCAATCTAGACATCCCGCAATGGGCTGCCATTGCCGATCTTGTCGTTGAGCGCGGCCTGCTGCCCTTCGTCGACATCGCCTATCAGGGCTTTGGCGACGGGCTCGATGCGGATGCCGCCGGCTTGCGCCTTCTGGCGGCAAAAGTTCCGGAAATGGTCGTTGCCTCGAGCTGCTCGAAGAACTTTGCCGTCTATCGCGACCGAGTCGGTGCAGCGCTGATCATGGCGAAAGACGGCGCGCAGGCGGATTTGGCGATGGGCCAGATGCTGTCGGCGGCACGTGCCATGTATTCGATGCCGCCGGACCACGGCGCGGCGGCGGTGCGCATCGTGCTCGAAGACCCCGCATTGCGTTCCGATTGGGAGGCAGAGCTTGAAGAGATGCGGCTGCGCATGCTGCGGCTGCGCGTCCAGTTCGCCGAGGCGCTGCGGCGGCAGTCCAACTCCGACCGTTTCGATTTCGTCGCCAGCCATCGCGGCATGTTTTCCCGGCTCGGCCTGTCGGAAGCGCAAGTCGAGCGGCTGCGCGCCGAGCATGGCATCTACATGGTCGGCGACAGCCGCATCAACGTTGCCGGGCTGCCCGAGGACGGCATGGATGCGCTCGCCAAGGCGATCGTCTCCGTGCTCGACTGATGCTTTTGCTAACTAGGATCTTCCGGAAACCGGCTTCCACTTTCGTATCATGGTCTGGCGACCCATCTGTGGACAAGGCGCCCTCACCGGCTGAAGCCGTTGGCCGCACAGCCGTGTACAGGATAGCGTTTCCCAGATGAAACCCTCGAAAGACATTTCCCGGCTGATCGAGATCATGGCAGCGCTGCGGGCGCCGGAAACCGGTTGCCCTTGGGATATCGAGCAGGGCTTTTCGACAATCGCGCCATACACGATCGAGGAAGCCTACGAAGTGGCGGACGCCATTGCGCGCGGCGACCTCGACGATCTGCGGGACGAGCTTGGCGATCTCCTGCTGCAAGTGGTCTACCACGCGCAAATGGCCGAGGAGGCCGGCGAATTTTCATTCGGCGATGTGGTCCAGGCCATCACCACAAAAATGATCCGCCGCCATCCCCATGTCTTCGGCGACGACAAGGCGCGCAGCGCCGGCATGGCCAAGGGCATGTGGGAAAAGATCAAGGCAGAGGAAAAGGCGGAGAAGCGCAGTGCGCGCCTCACCCGTGGGCTCGACCCGGAAGACCATGGCAAGGGCTTTCTCGACAGCGTGCCGGTCGCGCTGCCCGCGCTGACCCGGGCGCTCAAGCTGCAGGAAAAGGCCGCCCGCGTCGGCTTCGACTGGAGCGAGGCGGCACCGATCCTCGAAAAGATAGAGGAGGAGATCGGCGAATTGCGCGAAGCGCTGGCCAAAGGCGACAGCGCGCCGATCAAGGATGAGTTCGGCGACATGCTGTTTGCGATCGTCAATCTCGGCCGGCACCTCAAAATTGATTCCGAAGCGGCACTCAGCGGCACCAACGAAAAATTCCGGTCGCGCTTCCACTATGTCGAGCGGACGCTGCAAGCGTCGGGAAACAGCCTCGAAGAGGCGACGCTGGACGAGATGGAAGCGCTCTGGCAGCAAGCGAAAAGCGCGAAGTAAGGCCCCTACCCGTTGTTTTGACGGCGCAATCGGCTTTCGATCTCTTGCCGGGCGCTGTGCGTGGCCTTGAGCGCGATGGTCACGCTGCCATCCTCATTGTCATCACGCGAGCCGATGTCGCCGTTGCGGTAAAGCCAGTCGACGACGGCGAGTTGGTCGGGCTTGAGCGTGACGGTGAACGTCTCCAGTTCGCCCGACATCATCGTCTCGATGATCGCCTTCAGCGCATCGATGCCCTCGCCGGTCACCGCCGATATGGCGATTGGCGGCGCCTTCTTGCTGTCAGCGCCATCAGCAAGCAGCCGCGCCCGGTTGCCCTCGTCGAGTCGGTCGATCTTGTTCCATACTTCGATGACTCGCTTGCTATCGCGGGCATCGACGCCGAGATCGGCAAGGATGCGCTCGACATCTTCGGCCTGCGCGGCCGTATCGGGATCGGAGATGTCGCGCAGATGAATGACGAGGTCTGCCTCGACCACTTCCTCCAGCGTCGCCCTGAAGGCCGCGACCAGATGCGTTGGCAGGTCGGAAATGAAGCCGACCGTATCGGAAAGGATGATCGGCGTACCGTGCGGCAGGCGCACGCGGCGCAGCGTCGGGTCGAGCGTGGCAAACAGCATGTCTTCGGCCAGCACCCCTGCTCCGGTTAGCCGGTTGAACAGCGTCGACTTGCCGGCATTGGTGTAGCCGACGATCGCCACCACCGGAAATGGCACCTTCTTGCGCTTGGCGCGGTGCAGGTCGCGGGTGCGGCGCACGGTTTCGAGCTCGTGCTTCAGCTTGGTGATCTTGTCCTGCAGCACACGCCGATCCGACTCGATCTGGGTCTCGCCAGGACCGCCGAGAAAGCCGGCGCCGCCGCGCTGGCGCTCGAGGTGGGTCCAGCTTCGGACAAGGCGGCCCTTCTGGTAGTTGAGATGGGCAAGGTCGACCTGCAGGGTGCCTTCCTTGGTGCGGGCGCGCTCGCCGAAAATCTCCAGGATCAGCCCGGTGCGGTCGAGCACCTTGGCGTTCAACTCTTTTTCGAGGTTGCGCTGCTGTACCGGGGTCAGCGGATGATCGACAATGACCACTTCCGCGTGGCCCTCTTTGACGATCTCGGCGAACTCCGCGACCTTGCCGCTGCCGAGCAGGGTCGCCGGACGTGGATCATTGACGGTCACCACCGCCGTGTGGACCAAGTCAAGGTCGATGGCGCTGGCGAGGCCGACCGCCTCGTCGCGACGGGCCTCGGCGGAACGGGTCAGGCGCGGACGATTGGTATCGTCGTCGCCACGCGGCTGCCGGGTAAGCACCGGCACGATGACCACCGCCCGGGTCCGACCGTTGGCCTCTGTCCCGGTCTGATGTGCTGGTTTTCCGCGAACGCTGCGGTCCGCGTCTTTCTCACGTGCCAATCAGGCGCCCTGGCTTTCCTCACCATCGAACATCTGAACCGGCTGGCTCGGCATGATCGTGGAAATAGCGTGCTTGTAGACAAGCTGGGAATGGCCGTCGCGACGCAGCAGAACGCAGAAATTATCGAACGAAGTGACCACGCCGGTCAGCTTCACGCCGTTGATGAGAAAGATGGTGAGTGGGTTTTTGCTCTTGCGAACTGAATTCAGGAACAGGTCCTGAAGATTTTGCGATCGTTCCGCCATTGTTCTTGTCTTTCGCCGATCCCCTTCGGTTTGCAGGCCAATGCGCCAAATTAGCCGGCACATGTCAAGCACGCAAACACCATCTTGCCGTCAGTGCCGACAAGCAGAACGAGATATATTGATGTTCATTCCATCTGTGCGGTTATCAGGCTGGACTTTTTTCCGCAACGTCAAAAAAGGCCTGCCGTAATGAAACTGTTATCGAGCCCGGGTGGCCGTTGGCGACGGGAGCGCCATCGATCGCCACCACCGGCATGGCAATCGTGGTTGCAGAGCTGATGAAAACCTCGCGCGCGGCCTTGGCTTCGGCAACCGAAAAACCGCGCTCCTCAATCTTCAGGCCGAGCTTGGCGGCGACATCGAACAGCGTCGTGCGGGTGATGCCGCGCAGGATGCCGTGCTCGGCGGGCCGTGTCACCAGCACGCCGTCCCTGGTGATGATCCACGCGTTCGACGATCCACCTTCCTTGACGGTACCGTCAACATCAACGAACCAGGCCTCCTGAGCGCCGGCTTCCTTGGCTTTCTGCTTGGCCAGCACGTTCGGCAGCAGGCCGACCGACTTGATATCGACCCGATCCCATCGGTTCTCCGGCACCGTGATGACCCGGATCCCGCTCTCGGCCCGCTTCGCGGCAACTGCAGGATCGGCTTTTTTCGCGATCACCACCAGCGACGGCTTCGTGCCCGCCGGCGGGAAGAAAAACTCGCGGCTGGCGACGCCGCGTGTCACCTGGACGTAGACCAGACCGTCGACGACATGGTTGCGGCGCACCACCTCGCGCATGACGAGCGGTAGCACGCCGCGCGTGATCGGCCAATCGATCGAGAGTTCGGTAAGCGAGCGGTTCAATCGAGCGAGATGGCGCGGCATGTCGACGATGAAGCCTCGTGCCACCTCGCAGACCTCGTAGACGCCATCGGCGAATTGATAGCCACGGTCTTCGATATGCACGGAAGCTTCGGCGTGAGCGACATAGCGCCCGTTCACATAGGCAATGCGCGGCATGGCTAATCCCTGGAGGAAGTCCCAGCTTTCTTAAGCGATTCCAAGACCACCGTAACCGATAATTGCGTGGGCCACGACTGGTTTGGCTGTCAGACGCCCAGCGACTTCAGCTTGCGGTGCAATGCAGAGCGTTCCATGCCGATAAACTCTGCCGTCTTCGAGATGTTGCCGCCAAAACGGTTGATCTGGGCGATCAGATAATCCTTTTCGAATTGTTCGCGTGCTTCACGCAGCGGCAGCGCCATTATGTGCTGATCGGACTTGTTTGGAGTGCGCGGCATGACGTCGCCGATCTCGGCAGGCAAGAGGTCGGCGGTGATCGGCGCATCGACATCGTCGCCACGCGCCAGGATCATTAGACGCTCGACATTGTTTCGCAACTGCCGAACGTTGCCCGGCCAGTTGTGCGCCTGCAGCACCGCCAGCGCGTCGTCGCCGATGCGACGCGGCTTGATGCCGGCCTGGCGAGCGATCTGCTTCATGAAATTGTCGACCAGATAAGGAATGTCCTCGCGACGCTCGGCCAGTCCCGGCACCATGACCGGAACCACGGCCAGGCGATGATAAAGGTCCTCACGGAAACGGCCGTCGGCGATCATGGCTTCGAGGTTCTGCGAGGTCGACGAGATGATGCGCACGTCGACCTTGACCCGCTTGGTGCCCCCTACCCGCTCGAACTGCTGTTCGACCAGCACGCGCAGGATCTTGTTTTGCGTCTCGCGCGGCATGTCGGCCACTTCATCGATGTAGAGAATGCCGCGATGGGCTTCCTCCAGCGCGCCGACCTTGCGTTCGACGCCGTTCGATTCGGTGCCGAACAGCTCGATCTCCATACGCTCAGGCGTGATGTTGGCGGCGCTCAGCGTCACAAAAGGTGCACTCTTGCGCGCCGATAATGCGTGGATGGCGCGCGCCGCCAGTTCCTTGCCCGAGCCGGAGGGGCCGATAATCATGACGCGGCTGTTGGTCGGCGCGACGCGCTCGATGGTCTGGCGCAATTGGCTCATTGCCGACGACATGCCGATGAGGTCGAAAGTCTCGCCGCTGCGCAACTTGAGATCCGAAACCTCGCGTCTCAATTTGGACGTTTCAAGCGCCCGTTCGGCAATAAGGATCAGCCTGTCGGCCTTGAACGGCTTTTCAATAAAATCATAGGCGCCGCGGCGGATGGCCGAGACCGCCGTTTCGATATTGCCGTGGCCCGAGATCATCACCACCGGCAGGTTCGGGTGCATCGTCTTGATCTCGTCCAGCAAAGCGAGGCCATCGAGCCGCGAACCCTGCAGCCAGATGTCGAGGAAGATCAGCCGGGGTGCTCGGTCGGCGACCGCCGCCAGCGCGCTGTCGGCGTCAAACGCCGTGCGTGTTTCGTGACCTTCGTCGCTCAGGATACCGGCGACGAGTTCGCGGATGTCTTCCTCGTCATCGACGATGAGAATATCAGACGCCATTACCGACCTTTTCAGTTTCTTTTTCGTGTTCCGTCTTGCCCTCGCCGCGTATCGGAACTGTGGCGGCAACCGGCAGGATGATGCTGATCATTGCACCCCGCCCATCGTGGAAGTCCGCTGGTGCATCGTGCAATTCGAGTCGCCCGCCATGGTCCTCCACGATCTTCTTGACGATAGCGAGGCCAAGCCCGGTGCCTTTCTCGCGTGTCGTCATGTAAGGCTCGAGCAAGCGCTGCCGGTTTTCGCGCGGCAAGCCCCTGCCGTTGTCGATGACGTCGATTCGAATCGCGCCATTCTGACGTCCGGCTTGAATCCGGATTATGCCGTGCGGACGATCCTCTGCATCAAGTCCGTCGATGGCTTCGGCGGCATTCTTGATGACGTTGCCGAACGCCTGCGCCATCAGGCGGCTGTCGAACGTGCCTTTGAGCGGCTCATTGCCGAAGACGCGCTCGAAGGTGATGTCGGCGCGGCTTACTTCGACCAGGAACGAGGCCTCGCGCAACGAATCGCGCAGATCGATTGCCTTCATTTCCGGTTTCGGCATGCGGGCGAACGCCGAGAACTCGTCGACCATGCGGCCGATGTCCTCCACTTGCCGGATGATGGTGTCGGTGCATTGATCGAAAACCTCACGGTCCTCGGTGATGACCTTGCCGTAACGGCGCTTGATGCGCTCGGCCGAAAGCTGGATCGGCGTCAGCGGGTTCTTGATCTCGTGGGCGATGCGCCGCGCCACGTCGGCCCATGCAGAGGAACGCTGTGCCTGGACCAGATCGGTAATGTCGTCGACTGTCACGACGTAGGACTTATCCTCCGAACCGTCGTCGCCGGCTTCAATCGTGATCTGCACGTTGAAGGTCCGTTCGGTGCCGGCACGATAGAAGGTGACCTGTTCGCGATAGACCGGCTTGCCCGATTTGCGGCCGATCTCGAAGACGCGGCCGACATGCGGCAGCACCGCGGAAAGGTTCTGCCCAAGCGCTGCCGGAGCGGATATGGCCAGCATGGTTTCGGCCGAACGGTTGACGATGGTGACGATGCCATATGGATCGACGCCGATGACCCCGGCGGTGACGCCGGCAAGCACCGCCTCCGAAAAGCGCCGCCGCTCGTCGATCAAATCCTTGGCCGACAGGATCTCGTTGCGCTGCGATTTCAGCTCCATCAGCATCTTGTTGAAGGTGTCGCCGAGCGAGGCGACGTCACCGTCGGAGGGGCGGACAGGCACGGCTACGTCGAGATTGCCGGTAGCGACCTCGTCGGCCGCGCCGATGAGCTGACGAATCGGCCGCACCAGGCGGTCGGCCACCGCAATGCCGGTCCAGATGGCGGACAGGATAATGATCAGCGTCAGCGACAAATAGGGAAGCGCGAAAGCCACTTGCGAGGTGCGGCGATTGTCTTCGAGACCGCGATATTCGGCTGTGTTGGATTTGACGATCTGCCGCGCCTTGATCACCTCGGGATCGACGAGGCGGATGGTGTAAAGATAGAGGCCGTCGATCTCGCGCAGCTTGACGATGGCACCCATGATGTTACGGGTGCGCGGTTCTATCAGCACCGGCTTGCCGTCTGCAGCGCTTGCCACGGCGCCCTCAGGCGGCTCTGGCATGGCAAAGTCCGCGTCGGTCTTGGCGCTCATGACGAAGGAACCATCGGGCTTGATGAGTGCTGCGTGCGCCAGCGAGCGACCCACCGCCTCCTTGTTCATGAGGTCGAGGAAACCGGTACGATCGAGGCCGTAAAGCGTGCGCGAAGCGTCGAGGTCGTAAGCCATCGACAACGTCGTGCCCTGAAGATTTCGCGCGTTTTCCTGCACATAGGCGTCAGCGATCGACAACGACGAATTGACGATCGTCTTGGTGCGGATCTCGAACCAGCGGTCGAGGCCGATGTCGAGCGTGATCGACGCGATGATCGCCACCATGATCGCGGGGATGGCGGCGACCAGGGCAAACATCGCTACTATGCGCACATGCAGGCGCGACGCAGCCTTGCCATGTCGTCGTGCCATCAGGATGCGGTGCACCTCGCGGCCGACCAGCAAGATCAGAAACAGGACGAACGCCGCATTAAGTGCAATCAGCGCCAGCGTCGTCCTCGCGTCGGGTGTGATCGGCGTCGCGCCGACCAGAATGGCGAAGGAGATCGCTGCCGTCACCAGCGCACCGGCAATGGCGATCACGCCCGGCAGCGCAAGCAGCCGGCGACCGTCTCGCGCGCCCGTATTGCTGAAAAGCGATTTGCTCAGTGTCGGTGCGTGCAGGGCCATGTCGCCGTCTAGAGCCAGTGATTGCGTCGGATGTATGCAACGCATTGTGGCGATTATGCAACAAGTGTGGCCGAGACGGAAATCTTTCGGCAATCGATCCCCTGGAAAGCGCTCGTAAAGGGATTCGTCTAGACCTGCCTGGACGATTTGTAGACGTTGACGCCGAGTTCGCGAATCTTCTTGCGCAGCGTGTTGCGGTTGAGCCCCAGCAATTCGGCAGCCTTGATCTGGTTACCGCGCGTTGCGGTCATCGAGGCGAGGACCAGCGGATATTCGACCTCGGAGAGGATTCGCTGATAGAGCCCGGCCGGGGGCAGGTCGCCGGCAAACGAGGCAAAATAGCGTTGCAGGAAATGCTCCACCGCCTGGCCGATGGAAAGGTCGTCGGGAATGAGGTTGCCGCCACCTGGAACGACAGGCCTTTCGCCGGTCTTCAACTCCGCCTCGATGATCTCGGCGGAAATCTCGTCCTGCGAATACAGTGCGGCCAGCCTGCGAATGAGGTTTTCGAGTTCGCGCACATTACCGGGCCATGGGTAGCGCTTCATCAGCTCGATGCCGCCGGTGGAAATGCGCTTGGTCTGCAAGCCTTCACTGACGCCGAGCTTGAAGAAGTGGCGGACGAGGTCCGGAATGTCCTCCGACCGCTCGCGCAGCGCCGGCAACCTGAGCGGCACAACGTTCAAGCGGTAGAACAGGTCCTCGCGGAAAAGCCCCTGATTGATCAGTGTGCGCAGGTCCTTGTTGGTGGCAGCGACGATGCGCACGTCGGTCTTGATCGGCGTGCGGCCGCCGACCGTGGTGTATTCGCCCTGCTGCAACACACGCAGCAGCCGCGTCTGCGCTTCCATCGGCATATCACCGATCTCGTCGAGGAAGAGCGTGCCGCCTTCGGCCTGCTCGAAACGGCCGGTGGAGCGGTTCTGCGCGCCGGTAAAGGCACCCTTCTCGTGCCCGAACAATTCCGATTCGATCAGGTCGCGCGGGATCGCCGCCATGTTGATGGCGACGAAGGGACCGCCTCGGCGGCGGCCGTATTCATGCAGCGCGCGCGCCACCAGTTCCTTGCCGGTACCCGACTCGCCGCTGATCATGACCGTCAGGTCGGTCTGCATCATGCGCGCCAGCATGCGGTAGATGTCCTGCATGGCCGCCGAGCGGCCGACCAGCGGCATCGTTTCCGGCGGCTCGTCGGCCCGCGTATCGATCTTCGGCCGCCGCGGCTCGGAAAGAGCGCGGTTGACGATGTTGAGCAGCTCCGTCAGGTCGAACGGTTTCGGAAGATACTCGTAGGCCCCGGTTTCGGAGGCACGAATTGCTGTCATGAACGTGTTCTGCGCGCTCATGACGATGACCGGCAGTTCCGGTCGCGCCTTCTTGATGCGCGGCAGCATGTCGAAGGCGTTCTCGTCAGGCATGACAACATCGGTGATAACCAGATCGCCCTCGCCCGCCGCAACCCAGCGCCACAGCGTCGAAGCGTTGGAGGTGACACGCACGTCGTGGCCGACGCGCGAAAGCGCCTGGTTGAGGACAGTGCGGATGGCCGCATCGTCGTCGGCGACGAGAATATTGCCGCGAACGGTCATTTGCGGTCTCCTTCACCGTCGTCTTCCGTGCCAAACTGGGTTTCTTTCCACGCCGGCATCAGGATGCGGAAAGTGGTGCCGCGCGGGGTCGATTCGCATTCAATGATGCCGCCATGCTCGCCGACGATCTTTGCGACCAGCGCCAGACCGAGACCGGAGCCGTTCGGCTTGGTGGTGATGAAGGGATCGAACAGGATCGGCAGGATATCTTCGGAGACACCCGAACCGTTGTCACGCACGCAGAATTCCAATGGCAGCGACACGCGGTCCTGCGTTCCGGGCACGGAAACACGGATGCCCGGGCGGAAGGCGGTCGACAGCATGATCTCGCCCTGCGGATCGCTGCCGATCGCCTCGGCGGCATTTTTTACCAGATTGAGAAACACCTGGATGAGCTGGTCGCGATTGGCAAAGACCGGAGGCAATGATGGATCATAATCCTCTAATATCTTGATCCGCTTGGCAAAACCGTTCTTGGCGATTGCTTTGACATGGTCGAGCACGACATGGATGTTGACAGGGTAGCGGTCGATCGGCCGCTCGTCCGAAAACACCTCCATGCGGTCGACCAGCGAGACAATGCGGTCGGTCTCGTCGGTGATCAGCCTGGTCAGTGCGCGATCCTCGTCGGACGCCGACAGTTCAAGCAGCTGCGCGGCTCCACGAATGCCGGACAGCGGGTTCTTGATCTCATGGGCAAGCATCGCGGCGAGGCCGGTAACCGAGCGTGCCGCGCCGCGATGCGTCATCTGCCGGTCGATCTTGTCGGCCATTGAGCGTTCCTGGAACATCACCACGACCGAGCCTGGAAATTCCGTCACTGGTGCGACGTAGAGGTCGACCACCTTCTCGATGCCGAGACGTGGCGACGACACGTCGACCCGGTATTCGTTGACCGGCGCCCGGCGCTCGCGCACCTGGTCGACAAGCGTCAGCAGCGGGCTGCCGAAAGGAATGAGCTTGTGCAGCGTGTTGCGGGCGAGCATCGTGGCGCTCGACCGGAAAAAATCCTCGGCATCGGCATTGGCGAAGGTGATGAAACCTTGCGGATCGACCATGATCACCGGCCGGCGAATGGTGTTGAGCACAATATGCGCGGCGTCCGCCATATCCGTGCTCTGTGTGACGGTGGCGTTCATGCCGCACTCCGCAGGTTCGCCGCTTCGGGAGCGGTTGAAAACATGTCACGCAGGAACGCAATGACACGCCCAGGCTCGAAAGACGTGAGTATGGCCTTGCGCCGGTCGTCGCTTGTGCCGCCGGCGTGGCGGTCGAGATACCAGCCGAGATGCTTGCGCGCCTGGCGCAATCCGCTTTCCACGCCATAGAGCGTCAGCATGTCTTCGTAATGGGCAATGACGTAGTCGCCCAGCGCTTGCGGGCTGGCCGGCATGCCGGCTACCGGCTCGGCCAGCGCGGCCGCTACAATGCTGCCGGCCGTCCAAGGCGCGCCATAGTGCGCGCGGCCGATCATCACCGCGTCGGCGCCGGACTGGTCGAGGATCGACGCTGCCTCCGCCGGCGAGCCGACATCGCCATTGGCAACGACCGGGATCGAGACGGCCTGCTTGACACGTGCGATGGCACGCCAGTCGGCCGTGCCCTGATAGAACTGGCAACGTGTGCGGCCGTGCACCGTCACCATCATCACCCCGGCCTGCTCGGCGCGTCGCGCCAGCATCGGCGCGTTGAGCGCGCCTTCGTCCCAGCCGAGCCGCATTTTGACCGTGACCGGCACGTCGACCGCGCCGACTACCGCTTCGATCAGCGACAGCGCGTGGTCGAGGTCTCGCATCAGTGCCGAACCGGCATAGCCGCCCGTCACCTTTTTGGCCGGACAGCCCATGTTGATGTCGATGATGTCGGCGCCTTCGCCGACCGCGATTCGCGCGCCCTCGGCCATGTGCATCGCTTCGCGGCCGGCAAGCTGGACCATGTGGACAGGCAGCCCGGAATGACGGATGCGCAGGCCCGAGCCAGCCCTGCCCTTTGCAAGCTCACCGCTCGCCACCATTTCCGAAACTACCAGCCCGGCGCCATGCGCATGGGCGCGCTGCCGGAACGGTTCGTCGGTAATGCCCGACATCGGCGCGAGAAACACGCGGTTGTGGATTCTCACGCCACCCACGTCCAGCGGTGAAGCCAATTTGGTCACATCAGGCATGCACAAAAACCAAGCATCTTCGATTGCTGCACATTCTCTAGCCAGAACGACGGCAATGTGCAACGCGCAATGTCGTGACATTAAGGCGCATTTGGGAAAAAAAGGATCGCCGGACCGCATCAATCCTGGGTCTTCCGAAAGCGATACCACTTTTCGGGATCATGCGCTAAGCGTCTCGGCATGAGAGATGTGAGCGAAAAGCAAGCTGCGGACGACAAGGTCGCGGTGGTCATCGTTGCCGCCGGCCGCGGCGCGCGCGCCGGACAGGCCAATGGGCCGAAGCAGTACCAGCAGATTGGCGGCGGCGCCGTTATCGCACGCACGCTCGACGCCTTTCTGACGCATCCAAAAATTGGAGCTGTCGTCGTTGCTATCCATGCCGACGACGGCGCGCTTTTTCGCCGTGCGGCCGGTGCGAACGCCGACCGTGTCGTCGCGGTCACCGGCGGTACGTCACGGCAGGAGTCCGTCCGCCTTGGACTGCTGGCGTTGAGAAGCCATGCGCCGGGCCGGGTCCTGATCCATGATGCGGCTCGGCCGTTTGTCGATGCGGAACTGATAGACCGTACGATCGCCGCCATTGAAGAGCGCCAGGGAGCGCTGCCTGCTTTGCCCGTTGCTGATACGCTGAAGCGCGAAACGGCCGAAGGCATGATCGGCGAAACAGTGTCCAGGGCCGGGCTCCATGCCGCACAGACACCGCAAGGCTTTCCGTTCTGGCCGATCCTGGCTGCGCACGAAAAGGCTCATCATCTGGGCAAGGCGGATTTCACCGACGATGCGGCAATCGCCGAATGGGCGCATATTCCGGTGAAGATCGTTCCCGGCTCGCCGGACAATGTCAAACTGACCTGGGCAAGGGATATTGCGATGGCGGATCAGCGGCTTTCCGGGGGGGCACGTTTTCCGGACATCCGAACCGGCAATGGCTATGACGTCCATGCGTTCGAGCCCGGCGACCATGTCACCCTGTGCGGCGTCGCCATTCCACACGACAGGAAGTTATCCGGCCATTCGGATGCCGATGTCGGTCTCCATGCCTTGACCGACGCCCTGCTGGCCACCTGCGGCGCCGGTGACATCGGCACGCATTTCCCGCCCTCCGACCCGCAGTGGAAAGGGGCCGCTTCACGCATCTTCGTCGAACACGCGGTGAAGCTGGTGCGCGAGGGCGGCGGGCGCATTGCCAACGCCGACATCACCCTGATCTGCGAGGCGCCGCGCGTCGGCCCACATCGCGAGGCAATGACCGAAGCGCTTTCGGCAATGCTGCGAATTTCGCGCAATCGCATCTCGATCAAGGCGACAACCAATGAGAAGCTCGGCTTCGTCGGCCGTGAGGAAGGCATAGCGGCCATCGCGACCGCCAGCGTTGTGTTTCCAGGGGATGTCCCCGAGTGAGCAATAGCGATCTCGCAGATGCCCTGCTTCAGGCCTGCCAGCAGCGCGGCATCATGCTGGCGACGGCGGAGAGCTGCACCGGCGGCATGATCATCGCCGCGCTGACCGACATCGCCGGCTCTTCCGCGGTGGTCGATCGCGGCTTCATCACCTATTCCAACCAGGCCAAGACCGAGATGCTCGGCGTCTCGGCCGCTACGCTCGAGGCGCACGGCGCAGTCTCGCGCGAGACTGCGGTGGAGATGGCGGCCGGAGCCTTGGCGCATTCGCCGGCCGGGCTCGCCCTGGCGGTGACTGGCATCGCCGGTCCGGACGGCGGCTCTGCGGAAAAACCTGTCGGCCTGGTCTGGTTCGGCGTTGCCGTGGCTGGCCGGCCGGTAGTCAGCGAATGCCAGCTGTTCGCCGACAAGGGCCGTGATTTCATCCGCCGGGAGACGGTGCGGCATGCGCTTGAACTGGGTCTACGCGCGCTCGCTGCGGATCAGGCTGCCGATGGCGCGCCGTAGGTGATTTCGGCCCGTTTCTCGAACGCCTCGGAGAACATGCGGAAGGCGCGGTCGAACATGGTTCCCATCAACGCACCCAAAATGCGGCTCTTGAACTCGTAGTCGATAAAGAAGCAGACGTTGCAACCGCCGCCGTCCGCCGGGTCGAAGCGCCAGACATTGCTCAGATATTTGAAAGGGCCGTCGATATATTTGACATCGATGGCGTTCTCGTCCGGCTTCAGCAGCACCTGCGTGGTAAAGGTCTCGCGGATCGCCTTGTAGCCGATGCTCATGTCGGCGATGAGCAAGGTGCATCCGTCGCGTTCCTTGCGCGAACGAACCGTCAGTGCCTCGCAAAGCGGCAGGAATTGCGGATAGGATTCGATATCGGCAACCAGAGCGAACATCTGCTCCGGCGTATGCGCAACGCGGCGATGGGCTTCGAATTGTGGCATGAAACCAGTGTGTTAGGCGGACTTCCTGAGAAACGCTTCGCGCGCCGCGCGTAGTCTGGCGAAATCGTCGCCGGCATGGTGCGACGAGCGCGTCAGCGGGCTTGACGCCACCAGCAGGAAGCCCTTGGTCTTGCCGATCGTCTCGAAGGACTTGAATTCCTCCGGCGTGACGAAGCGGATCACCGGATGGTGCTTCTTCGACGGCTGCAGATATTGGCCGATGGTCATGAAGTCGACATTGGCCGAACGCAAATCGTCCATCAGCTGCAGGATTTCGTTCCGCTCCTCGCCAAGGCCGACCATGATGCCGGACTTGGTGAAGATCGAGGGGTCGAGTTCCTTGACCCGCTGCAAGAGCCTGATCGAGTGGAAATAGCGCGCACCCGGCCGAACAGTCAGATAGTTAGACGGCACGGTCTCGAGATTATGGTTGAAAACGTCCGGCTTGGCCGCCACGACGATCTCCAGTGCACCGTCCTTGCGCAGGAAATCGGGCGTCAGGATTTCGATCGTCGTCGATGGGGTCGCTGCCCTGATCGCACGGATGACATCGGCAAAATGCTGGGCCCCGCCATCGGCGAGATCGTCGCGATCGACGGAGGTGATGACGACATGGCTCAACCCCATCTGCTTGACCGCATGCGCGACACGCGCCGGCTCGTCGGGATCGAGTGCGGTCGGGATGCCGGTGGCGACATTGCAAAAGGCGCAGGCCCGCGTGCAGATCTCGCCCATGACCATGAAGGTGGCGTGCTTCTTCTCCCAGCACTCGCCGATATTGGGGCAGCCCGCCTCTTCGCAAACCGTCACCAGTTTGTGAGATTTCACGATTTCGCGCGTCTCGGCATAGCCTTTCGACATCGGCGCCTTGACGCGGATCCAGTCAGGCTTGCGCAGTACGTCCTGATCCGGCTTGTGCGCCTTTTCGGGATGCCGCAGGCGCGGCGCATTGGCAATCGTGTCGAGGACGGTGACCATGTGAAACCCGGCTCATTGGCAAGCGCTTGTCCAGCGCTCGCTCTACCCACGTCATCTAGGACTTTTCGGCGAAAAGAAAAAGGCCGCGATCACGCATGCCGCGGTGGCCTTTTTCGCATAGCAAGTGCCGACAGAGGTTAGCGGCGCACCAGTCGTCCGACCGCAATCAGAATGCAGGCACCGATGAAGCCGGTGATCAGATAGGCTATCCAGCCGACGCCGAAGATGCCGATGTTCAGGGCCTGCAAGATGGCGTTCAACACGATTGCGCCGACAATGCCGAGAACGATGTTCATGAGGATGCCGGTATTGCTCTTCATGACCATCTCGGCGAGCCATCCCGCCAGGCCGCCGATGATGATGGCTGCAACCCAGCCCACGCCGTTCATTTCCATATGCCCTCTCCTTGTATGATGGATGATGCCTGCGAAACGAATTGCTCTGCCGTCGAGTTCCTTTGTGTCTTCCGTGTGAGACTCGCCCAACTAATTTATCATGCATTCAGTGCGCGGCCATAGGCGTCGAGTACACTCTCCTTCATCATCTCCGACAGCGTCGGGTGCGGGAAGATCGTGTGCATCAGCTCTTCCTCGGTGGTCTCCAGATTCATCGCCACGACGAAGCCCTGGATCAGTTCGGTTACTTCTGCGCCGACCATGTGGGCACCCAGCAACTGGCCGGTCTTCTTGTCGAAAATGGTCTTGACGAAGCCTTGGTCCTCGCCGAGCGCAATCGCCTTGCCGTTTGCCGCGAACTGAAAGCGGCCGACGCGGATGTCCTTTCCGTCGGCTTTCGCTTTGGCTTCCGTCAGTCCGACCGAGGCGACTTGCGGATTGCAATAGGTGCAGCCCGGGATCTTCAGCTTGTCGATGGCATGCACGCCGGGGAAATTGGCGATCTTTTCCACACAGACCACGCCCTCATGCTCGGCCTTGTGGGCGAGCATCGGCGGTCCGGCAACGTCGCCGATGGCGTAGACGCCCGGCACATTGGTCTTGCCGTAGCCGTCGACGACGACGCAACCGCGGTCCGTCTTCACGCCGAGCGTCTCGAGGCCGAGGTTCTCGATATTGCCTTGTACGCCGACGGCCGAGATCATGCGATCGGCGGTGATCTTCTCGACCTTGCCGTCCTTCATCTCGACATGCGCGGTGACCGAGTTAGTGCCCTTCTCGACCTTGGTCACCTTGGCTTCTAGGATGATCTTCATGCCCTGCTTCTCGAACTGCTTCTGCGCGAATTTCGAGACCTCGGCGTCCTCGACCGGCATCACAGCCGGCAGCAGTTCGACCACCGTCACCTCGGCGCCCATGGTGCGGTAGAATGAGGCGAACTCGATGCCGATGGCGCCCGAGCCCATCACCAGCAGCGATTTCGGCATCTCTTTCGGCACCATCGCCTCGAAATAGGTCCAGATCAACTTGCCGTCAGGCTCGATGCCGGGCAGGGCGCGCGGCCTGGCGCCGGTCGCCAGGATGATGTGCTTGGCGCTATAGGTGCCCTCGCCCTTGACGCCCTTGGGCGCCGGCGGCTGCGGCTCCATCGGCTTCTTCGACGATTTCGACACGACGATCTCGCCAGGTTTGGTCAGCTTGGCTTCGCCCCAGATGACGTCGACCTTGTTCTTCTTCATCAGGAAGCCGACGCCGCCGTTGAGCCGCAGCGAGACCTTTCGCGAGCGATCGACGACGGCGGCTGTGTCGACGCCGACCTTGCCATCGATCTTCAGGCCGTAGTCCTTCAGATGATCCGAATAGTGCATGATCTCGGCGGAGCGCAGCAGCGCTTTGGTCGGAATGCAGCCCCAGTTGAGGCAGATGCCGCCCAAGTGCTCGCGCTCGACGATCGCCGTCTTGAAGCCAAGCTGGGCCGAACGCACTGCAGTGACATAGCCGCCGGGGCCGGAGCCGATGATGATGACGTCGTAGTTCTCAGCCACGGCTTTCTCCTTCACAATTCCAACATGAGGCGCACGAGCGGCGCCAGCGCTTGCCCGACGTTCCGCGTGTTTTCGGCATCGAGATGGACGCCGTCGAGCGGCGTGGTTTTGGCCACCGTGCCGGCATCGAAGAAGCCACAGCCGGCCTCGTCGGCAAGGGCGGAATATTGCGGCGCCAGCCGCTTTGACGCGTCATCGCCGCCAGCGAACATTTCCTTGAACTCGGCGTTTTCCGTGCGGCTGACTACGGGCGGCGCGACGATCAGGATCTGCGGCGCCGGCCAATTGAACGGGTAATCGTGACCGCGCACGATATCGATCAGGCGTTGCATGCCTTGCTTTGCCGCGACAGGATTGCCGTGAATCCACGGCTTCATATCGTTGGCGCCGAGCATGACGACGATCAGATCGATCGGTGCGTGCGTCGTCAGGATTGTTGGCAACAGCCTTGCGCCATTGCGGTCCGCCCCGGCCAAGTGATCGTCGAAGGCGGTGGTTCGGCCATTCAGGCCTTCGGCAACGACCTCGACGCCGCTGCCCAATGCCGCCTGCAGCACGCTCGGCCAGCGATCTTCCAGCGGGTGCCGGCCGAGGCTTGCCGCGTCATAGCCCCAGGTCAGCGAATCGCCATAGCAGAGGACCGTTTTCATGCGTTTTCCCCCCTCCAACAAAGACCTATCCGCAATCGCTACCGCCCGAACAGCCAATGTACGATAATCGTTTACGAGCCGGATTGGATGGAGGCGAAAAGGCTGGTGTAGAATTTCCGCACCGCCCCGTTCCCTGCTTAGACCAGCATGCCCATCGGATTTTCGATCATGCGCTTGAAGGCGACGAGCAGCTCGGCGCCGAGCGCACCGTCGACTGCGCGGTGATCGGTCGACAGCGTCACCGACATGATTGTTGCGATCTTGATCTCGCCGTTCTTCACCACCGCGCGTTGCTCGCCGGCGCCGACCGCCAGGATCGTCGCATGCGGCGGGTTGATGACGGCAGAAAAATCCTTGACGCCGAACATGCCGAGATTGGACACCGCCGTGGTACCGCCCTGATATTCTTCCGGCTTCAGCTTGCGGCTGCGGGCGCGGCCGGCAAGATCCTTCATCTCGTTGGAGATGACGGACATCGTCTTTTCGTCGGCACGCCGGATGATGGGGGTGATGAGGCCGCCGGGGATCGACACGGCAACGCCGACATCGGCGTGCTTGTGCTTGATCATGGCGTTTTCTGTCCACGACGCATTGGCGTCCGGAACCGCCATCAGCGCCATGGCCAGAGCCTTGATGACCATGTCGTTGACCGACAGCTTGTAGGCCGGCGTTTCGCCCTTCTCGGTCTTCTTCACCGGGGCGGCCGCATTGATCTGTGTGCGCAGGGCCAGAAGTGCATCGAGTTCGCAGTCGAGCGTCAGATAGAAATGCGGAATGGTGGTCTTGGCCTCGACCAGCCGCCGCGCAATGGTCTTGCGCATATTGTCGTGCGGGATCAGCTCGTAGGAGCCTTCGGCAAACAGTTTGAGCACCTGCTCGTCCGGCATCGCCTTGGGTGCTGCGGTCGCAGGTGCCGCAGCGCCGGCGGGCGCCGCTTTTGCTGCTGGTGCCGCCTTGGCGCCGCCACTGGAAATCGCGGCATCGACGTCGGCCTTTACCACGCGGCCGTGAGGGCCGGAGCCGGTCAGCGCCGCGACATCTATACCAGCTTCGCTGGCAATGCGCCGGGCCAGCGGCGAGGCGAAGATGCGCTCACCGTTTGCATGGCCGTTGGCGGCCGGCGCCGCTTCCGCCTTAGCTGCAGGTGCGGCAGGCTCCTGCTTCGGCGCTTCGGGCTTTGGTGTTTCAGCTTTGGAGGCGTCCGCTTTCGGAGCCTCAGCCTTTGCCGGCGCAGCGCCGTCACCGCTTTTCGCGGCGGCCGCCGCATCCTCCCCCTCAGCCGCCAGCACCGCGATCAGCGCATTGACCTTGACGCCTTCAGTGCCCGCCGGAACCACCAGCTTGGCGACCGTGCCTTCGTCGACGGCTTCGACTTCCATCGTTGCCTTGTCGGTCTCGATCTCGGCAATCACGTCTCCCGGCGAGACCTTGTCGCCTTCCTTGACCAGCCACTTGGAAAGGTTGCCCTCTTCCATTGTGGGCGACAGCGCCGGCATGGTGATGTTGATAGGCATTTTGTCCTCCGCCCTGCTCAGCGATATGTGACGGCTTTGACCGCCTCGACGACCTCGCCGACATTGGGCAACGCCAGCTTTTCGAGGTTCGCTGCATAGGGCATCGGCACGTCCTTGCCGGCAATGGTGATGACCGGTGCGTCGAGGAAATCGAAGGCACGCTGCGAGACCTGATTGGCGATATGGTCGCCGACCGAGTTCTGCGGAAAGCCTTCCTCGACCACCACCAGGCGATTGGTCTTTTTGACCGAGGCGATGATCGTGTCGAAGTCGAGCGGGCGGATGGTGCGCAAGTCGATTATCTCGGCATCGATGCCCATGCCACGCAACTCCGCCTCGGCCTTAATCGCGTAGGTCATGCCGATGCCGAACGAGACGATGGTCACGTCCTTGCCGGATTTGTGAATGCGCGCCTTGCCGATCGGCAGCACGAAATCGTCCATCTTCGGCACGTCGAAGGAGTGGCCGTAAAGGATTTCGTTCTCGAGGAAGATGACCGGGTTCGGGTCGCGGATCGCCGCCTTGAGCAGACCCTTGGCGTCGGCGGCGGTATAAGGCATCACCACCTTCAAGCCGGGAATATGGCTGTACCAGGCGGCATAGCACTGCGAATGCTGCGCGGCGACGCGGGCAGCAGCGCCGTTCGGGCCGCGAAAGACGATCGGGGCGCCCATCTGGCCGCCGGACATATAGAGCGTCTTGGCGGCTGAATTGATGATCTGGTCGATCGCCTGCATGGCGAAGTTGAAGGTCATGAATTCGACGATCGGCTTCAGGCCGGCCATCGCCGCGCCAACACCAACGCCGGCAAAGCCGTGCTCGGTGATCGGCGTGTCGACCACGCGTCTCGGACCGAATTCCTGCAACAGGCCTTGCGTGATCTTGTAGGCGCCCTGGTACTCGGCGACTTCCTCGCCCATGACGAAGACGTCGCCGTCGCGGCGCATTTCCTCCGCCATTGCATCGCGCAAGGCTTCACGCACTGTGGTCGAGACCATTTCGGTGCCGGCCGGGATGTCGGGATCGGCGGCAATTTCCAGCTTGGGCGAGGCGGCAACAGGTGCTGCCGCTTCGTTCTTGGCCGGAGCAGCCGCGGGGGGCGGAGCAGCCGCGGGCGCTTCCGCTTGCGACTCAACAGCCTCCTCGCCGATACCTTCGCCTGCCTCGTCGATGTCTTCGCCATCGACGGCCAGCACGGCGATCAGCGTGTTGACTTTGACACCCTCGGTGCCGGCAGGAACCACGATCTTGGCAAGCGTGCCGTCGTCCACGGCTTCGACTTCCATCGTTGCCTTGTCGGTCTCAATCTCGGCAATGGCGTCACCCGCCGCGACCTTGTCGCCCTCTTTCTTCAACCATTTGGAAACATTACCCTCTTCCATGGTCGGCGAGAGGGCGGGCATGAGAATTTCGATCGGCATGTCCTTGCCCTCTCGTTAAAGTACGATGTCGGTCCAGAGCTCGGACGGATCCGGCTCCGCGTCGTTCTGGGCAAATTCCGCGGCGTCGGCGACGACGTCGCGGACTTCCTTGTCGATGGCCTTGAGTTCGTCCTCGCTTGCCCATTTCTTGTCGAGCAGCCGCGCCTTGACCTGCTCGATCGGGTCACGTTCGGAGCGCATTTTCTGCACTTCTTCCTTGGAGCGGTATTTTGCCGGATCCGACATCGAATGGCCGCGGTAACGATAGGTCTGCATTTCGAGAATGAGCGGCCCGTTGCCGGCGCGGCACCATTCGGCGGCGAGGTCGCCGGCGGCCTTAACGGCGCGCACATCCATGCCGTCGACCTGGATGCCTGGAATCTTGAAGGAGGCGCCGCGGTGCGAGAAATCCGTCTCGGCCGAAGAGCGCGAGACCGAGGTGCCCATGGCGTAGCGGTTGTTCTCGATGATGTAGATCACCGGAAGCTTCCACAGCGAGGCCATGTTGAAGCTTTCGTAGACCTGGCCCTGGTTCGCGGCGCCATCGCCGAAATAGGTCAGCGTCACATTGTTGTTGCCGCGATAGCGGTTGGCGAAGGCAATGCCGGTGCCGAGCGACACTTGCGCGCCGACGATGCCGTGGCCGCCGTAAAAATGCTTCTCCTTGGAGAACATGTGCATGGAGCCGCCCTTGCCTCTCGACAGGCCGCTACGGCGCCCGGTCAGTTCGGCCATGACGCCGCGCGGTGACAACTCCATGGCCAGCATATGACCATGGTCGCGATAGGCGGTGATCATCTGGTCGCCATCGATCAGCGCCATCTTCATGCCGGTAACGACCGCTTCCTGGCCGATGTAGAGGTGGCAGAAACCGCCGATGAAGCCCATGCCGTAAAGCTGGCCGGCCTTTTCCTCGAAGCGGCGGATGAGCAGCATGTGCCGGTAGGCGGCAAGCTCCTGGTCTTTGGTGAATTCAACAGGCTTCGGGGTGGAAAGGCCCGGCGTTTTACCGTCTGATTTGGATTTGGCAGGCGCTTTTCTGGTGGCGGTGGCCATGCATCACTCCCTGTTGGCGTCTCTTGGCGGACAGCGAGGGAGATCAGTTCTCCCACCGATTTGAGGCAGGCTAACATGCAGGGAAGGCTTTCGCCATGCCGAAAACGCATGGCTGTCATGCATCTAAGCAATTAAAATCATTGCAAATATCGCCGATTAACTGAAATCGGGTTATCTTGCGACCGGCAACATGATGGTGATCTCGTCGGCGTGAGACAGATTAAGCGCCTTGCGCGCTTGCTCGTCCAGCATGTCCTTCTCCAGCGTGCCCTCATGCATCAGCTGAACGCGGCGCTCGAGATCGATCCGACGTGCCTTGACGGTATCGAGCCTGCCCTGCAATTCGGCAGTCTCAGCTTCGAGCTGATACTTGGAATAGATGCCGAACTCGCCATGATAGGCATGGAAACCGAAATAAGTCAGGAACACCACGCAGAGCGAGGGGATGATCAGCCGGCCGGTGTTTCTTTGCTTGTGCTGGCGTGTCCACATGGTCCGAATCCTCTACGCCGCCTTTGTCGCCCGATTGTGCTTAATGGACGGTTACAGCCTGTTGGATTCAGAGCCAGGAAGCAAAAAAGGGCGGGAATGTCCCCGCCCTCGCCGCCACGGATTTTCTCTCGAAATCAGCTTTTCACGATCGACTTGCCGGCATATTGCGCCTGCTTGCCGAGCTCCTCCTCAATGCGGATGAGCTGGTTGTACTTGGCCATGCGATCCGAGCGCGACAGCGAGCCCGTCTTGATCTGCCCGCAATTGGTGGCAACGGCGAGGTCGGCGATGGTCGAATCCTCGGTCTCGCCCGAGCGGTGCGACATCACCGCGGTATAGCCGGCCTTGTGCGCGGTCTCGACGGCGTCGAGCGTTTCGGTAAGCGAGCCGATCTGGTTGACCTTGACCAGGATCGAATTGGCGACACCCATGCGGATGCCGTCGCGCAGCCGCGCCGTGTTGGTGACGAACAGATCGTCGCCAACCAGCTGCGTTTGCTTGCCGATGAGATCGGTCAGTATTTTCCAACCGTCCCAGTCATCCTCCGCCAGGCCGTCCTCAATGGTGATGATCGGGTAGTCGGCAGCAAGTTTGGCCAGATATCTGGCCTGTGCCTTCGGGTCGCGGGTTTTCCTCTCGCCTTCATAGACGTAGTTGCCATCCTTGAAGAATTCGGTCGCCGCGCAGTCGAGACCTAGCGCAACCTCCTCGCCAGGCTTGAAGCCAGCCTGCTCGATCGATTCCATGATAAAGTCGAGCGCGGCCGGCGCACTCTTCAGGTTGGGAGCAAAGCCGCCCTCGTCGCCGACGTTGGTGTTATGGCCGGCGTCCTTCAGCTTCTTTCGCAGCGTATGAAAGATCTCCGAGCCCCAGCGCACGCCGTCGCGCAGCGTCGGCGCGCCGATCGGCAGGATCATGAATTCCTGGAAATCGATCGGGTTGTCGGCATGCGCGCCGCCATTGATGATATTCATCATAGGCACCGGCAGCACATGGGCCTTGGTACCGCCGACATAACGGTAGAGCGGCAGGTCGGCCGCTTCGGCCGCGGCCTTGGCCACCGCCAGCGACACGCCGAGGATGGCATTGGCGCCGAGCCGGCTCTTGTTGGCCGTACCATCGAGCTCGATCATGGTCTGGTCGATATGGATCTGATTCTCTGCCTCCATGCCGCCGATCGCCTCGAACAGCTCGCCGTTCACCGCCTCGACCGCCGTGAGCACGCCCTTGCCGAGATAGCGGGGGCCGCCATCGCGCAGTTCGACCGCCTCATGCGCGCCGGTAGAGGCACCGGACGGCACCGCGGCGCGACCCATCGAGCCATCTTCGAGCACGACGTCGACCTCGACGGTCGGATTTCCGCGGCTGTCCAGGATTTCACGCCCGACAATGTCGATGATGGCCGTCATTGCGATGTCCCCGATTGATCGATTGAAGCGTCGCGCACCTCTTAGCCAAAGCGCCGCAAAACGCAATCGGGGCAGTTGCAAATATTGCCCCGCGCCCATTGCCGCTCTTGGGACTCACGAAGCACAAAACACTGTCATCATTTGTCATAGGCCGCATGCCGGTTTCTGGTTTATGGCTGTTGTCGCGCGGGGCGAAACAGGAGGAGTTTCGCCATGTCCCAGTTGAGCGGTATTGTGAGTTTGTTCCTGATCGCGGCTGCGTTCCTGACGTCGTGCGACAATCAGCAACCCCCGCAGGGATCGTCGCCTTTGCCGGCCCTGCAGATTGCGCAGTAGCAACCCGCCACATCGAAAGGCCCCCGATTTCCCGGGGGCCTTTTTTGATTCCAGGAGACTTAGTCAGTGCCAGTAAGGTCAATGCCAGTAAGGCTCGACCTTGTAGTAGTTGTATGAGGCGTCACGTGCGGCCTCGCCGTCGGCGCCGGTCAGCTCGTTGATCGAGTAAGAAGGAGCGGCCATCAGCTGGTCTTTGGTGAACGGCACGACATAGCCACCCTTGTTCTCGTCATAATCAAGGCTCGCCCACGGAATGGCGTGGTATTTCTCGCCAATGCCGAGAAATCCGCCAAAACCGATGACGGCAAACATGATTCCGTTCGACAATTTGTCGAGCATGACGTCCTCGATGTCGCCGATATGAGTGCCTTCCGTGTTGTAGACCGATGTGCCGATAACCCGCGAAGCGGCGATGGCTTCGGTGTGTCCCGTCTGGGTCGTCATGGTATTCTCCTCGTCGTCGTTGACATTAGATTTTGACAATGAGGGCCGCGGGCTAAGGTTCCAGGCGGGTTCGAAATTCTTCAAAGTTTTCCTGACGACGCTGCTGTGGCGCAACTGCTGGTTCAACCCACGCTCTTGGCGATGCGATCGAAGGCCATCAGTCGTTCAAGCAATGCGGGAAGATCCTTTAGCGGCACCATGTTGTGACCGTCGGAAGGCGCGTTGTCGGGGTCCTGGTGCGTCTCGATGAAGACGCCGGCGACGCCAACCGCGACGGCCGCGCGCGCCAGCGTCTCGACAAAGCGCCGGTCGCCTCCAGACGAACCGCCCTGCCCACCCGGCTGCTGCACGGAATGGGTGGCATCGAAAATCACCGGCGCACCGATCTCGGCCATGATCGGCAGCGCCCGCATGTCGGACACCAGGGTGTTGTAACCGAAGGATGCGCCGCGCTCGGTCACCAAGACATTGGCGTTGCCGGAGCCGATGATCTTGGCGACGACGTTTTTCATGTCCCACGGCGCGAGGAATTGGCCCTTCTTCACATTGACCACCTTGCCGGTTCTTGCCGCAGCAATCAGCAAATCGGTCTGGCGGCTGAGGAAGGCAGGAATCTGCAGGATATCGGCATGCGGAGCGACGATCGCGCATTGTTCCTCAGTGTGGACGTCAGTCAGGATCGGCAGCACAAAATTCTTGCGCAAGTCGTCGAAGATAGGCATTGCCGCTTCAAGCCCCGCGCCGCGCGTGCCGCCAAGCGAGGTGCGATTGGCCTTGTCGTAGCTGGTCTTGTAGACGAGCCCAATGCCGAGCCTTTCAGTCAATTCCTTTAGCGCACCGGCCATGTCGAAAGCGTGCTGCCGCGATTCCAGCTGACATGGACCGGCGATCAGCGATAAGGGCGCGCTGTTGCCGAAAATGACTTTGCCGACCGCAACGGAAGAGTTCGGCATCAGTGGATTGAGCTTGTTCATGCGATCTCCCGGAAAATGAAGGCGGCGCCCTGCCCTGGCGCCGGCGGCACGATGATATCACCGCCGCGCGTGTGGTGTTCGACGGAATTGGCTGCAAGCAGCTTGGCGACGGCGTCGGCGTGCCTAATCGAAAAGACGATCCCAGCAAAGCGGAGTTCAGATGGCGCGCCGGCAGGAATGCCGAAGCGTGCCGAATAGGCTGCAGGATCCAGAATGGTTACAACGGCATTCGGCAGCTCATAGACAGTGCCGCCCTGCGCCTCGATTCCGGCTGCGATCGAAATCAAGCGGCCTTGTTCGAAAGGTTCGCCAGTGACTGCTACGACTTCGACAATGCCGGTTGCGCCATTAGCGTGGACCTGCAACGCAGTGCGGTCGATGTTCGGCGCATTGATCCGCTCGCAGGCGAAGAGAAAAGCGTCCGTTGCCTTGCCTGTAGCCGCGAAGGCCAGTTTGAACGATGCGGTTTCGCTCGTTCCCGTCGCATCGGTGAAGGCGCGCGAAAAGCTTAGCGCGTCTCCCGCCGACAGACCGGCTTCCATGTAGCGCGCGTAGTCCGCGGCGGCGCTTTCGGTGCCCAGCGCCACGGCAGAAAATCCTTCATCGCCGTTTTCTTCGCGATAGGTGCGATCACGCGCGACAAAGACATTGCGGTTCGCGATCGCCTTTGCCACGGCCTGTCTGTCGGCGACCACGAGCGGCTCGAGATAGGTGCCGTCGGTGAGGAAGACACAGCAGTTTTCCGTTCCGAAAGGGTGGATACCTGTCGGGGCAACGGTAAAGCCAAGCAGGGTCAAGCGCGCCCGCGCAATATCGAGGCTCGCGGTCGGCAGCACCAAGTGATCGAGCGGATGAGGCCTTGCGGAGGTGTTCTCGGTCATGTCCGCGCGATGTGCCTCATTCCTGAAAATGGTTCAAGGGCTTGGCCGACGCCTCAGCGGCAAGACCACTATCAGCGGGTAGTGGACGGCGGCTCGTCACCTTGCAACGATGTCGGCCGAATAACGCAATTCGCGTAGCGGTTTGACCCGGCTGGTCGTCTCTGCATAGAGCGGATGCGCCTTGTAGGCGGCGAGCGCCGCTTCGTCCTCGAACTCGGCGTAGACGACCACATCGATCTCATCCGAGAGCGGGTCGACCTTGGTGTTGAGCGTTACCTCGAAATGACGCGAATGAGGTATCTTGCCAAGCTCAAGGAGGCCCGTGCGCACTGCCTCGACATCCGCTTTATGCCGTGCGCTGAAGAAAACGATATGCCGGATCAACCCAGCCTCCTCGACCGTTGGACCGGCGTTCTTTTGTGTCAGCGGCAGCGTGCCGTCAATCGGCAGGTTTGTCGCGTCTGCGAACCGTAGCAGCGAAGAGAAACTACACCATGCTGGTTACATAGTGCACGATGCGGGTCACCTCCCTGACCGTCCTGTCGAGGTAGCGGCCTTGGTTGTAAATGCCGTCCCAGATCAGGAAAAAGGTGACGGTCGTGATGACGATGACATAGCGCATGACTAAAACTAGCGCATATGGACGGCTGCAACCATAACGATTCCAACGCTGCTGGGGACCCTCCCCGGGAATCTTTAGCGGCCGTTTGATCTGCCCGGCCGTCAAAAAGTCCGATCGTGACGCAGGATGCGGCCATAACGGCCAATGGGAAATCATATCATGCGCAGACGGACGATCTCCCTCGTTGCAATTCTTGTCGCTGCAGGCGGCATCTGGCTCAACAACACCTCGCTGCTTTCGAGCCGGCCGGCCGGCACCCCTTCGGTGCTTGCGCATCGCGGCCTGGCTCAGGATTTCGACCGTACGAACCTCGGATCGGAAACATGCACGGCCGCTCGCATGCTGACGCCGCGCCATTCCCTCCTCGAGAACACGATACCGTCGATGGAAGCCGCCTTCGCGCTCGGTGCGGACGCGCTCGAACTTGATGTCCATCCTACCACGGACGGCAAGTTCGCCGTCTTCCACGATTGGACGCTGGATTGTCGCACCGACGGCAAGGGTCAAACGCGCAGCCATGCAATGTCCGAATTGAAGGCGCTCGATATTGGTTATGGCTACACTGCCGATGGCGGCAAGACCTTTCCGTTTCGCGGCAAGGGTGTCGGCATGATGCCGTCGCTGGATGAAGTCTTGCAGCGCTTCCCGAACCGACGCTTCAACATCAACGTCAAAAGCAACGATCCCAAGGAAGGCGAGATGCTGGCTGCCTGGCTCGCCACATTGACGCCGGCCGAGCGCGCCAATCTGACGGTCTATGGCGGCGACAGGCCTATGGACGCGGTCAAGGCAGCGTTGCCGGATACGCACACGCTGAGCCGCGCATCCCTGACGCGCTGCATTCTTCGCTACACTGCGCTCGGCTGGAGCGGCTACGTTCCTGATGCCTGCCGCCAGGGCACTTTGCTCATCCCCGTCAATATCGCAAAGTGGATGTGGGGCTGGCCGGACCGTTTTCTCGACCGTATGGACGGTGTCGGCAGCCATGTCTACCTGCTCGGTCCCTATTCCGGCGGCGGCTTTTCACAAGGCCTCGACGACCCAGCCTCGATCGACCAACTGCCGGACGATTATTCCGGTGGGATTTCGACGGACGCACTGGATCTGGTCATGCCTGCCATCAAGCGGCGTTTCGCACCACGTGGGTGACAAGGCCATCTGCTGGAAAAAGGTTTGCCATACCGGACAGTATCTTAGCGCTGAGACAGTTTCGAGTCGACGCTCAAATCCTCACCTAGAGAGTGATGCGGTACTTGGCAAACCCTGCTTCGCCCTCGCCCGCCGGCTCGATCTTCAGCGACGTCACTTGCGCAATGAAATCCTTTGCCCTGGCGCCGGTCTGGAATACGACGCTGGTTCCCGGTAGTGGCGCAAACGACCAGTTGGCGTCCGCCGACGGATTGATGGTGCCTTTGCTGACGATATAACGCACGATCACATCGCGGTTGGTGTCGGGCGCTTCGTAGATGATCTTCGAGGCATTGATCTGCGGGAAATTGCCTCCGCCGCCGGCTCGGTAGTTGTTGGTGGCGACGACGAATTTCCGCTTGGGATCAATTGGATTGCCGTTGAACATCAAGTCAATGATGCGGTTCGAGCCAGCATTCACCAGCCCGCCCTTCGAATCATATTTCGGTGGCTGCGACAGATCGATTTTGTAGGTGACGCCGTCGATCACGTCGAAATTATAGGATGGGAAGTCAGTGTTGATGAGCGCCTGGTCGGCTTTGCCCGGTTCGATCCGGTTGAAGATGCCGGCCGACATTTCCAGCCATTCCTTCACCTCCGCTCCGGTGATTTCGACGGCGCGCACCGTGTTTGGATAGAGGTAGAGGTCGGCGACGTTCTTGATGGCGATATCGCCCACCGGCACGTCGGTGTAGTAGTCGGCGCCGTTGCGCCCACCCGCCTTGAACGGTGCCGCTGCCGACAGCAGCGGCATATCCTTCCACTCGGTGTTCTTCAGGATGTCCTTCAAGTACCAGGTCTGCGCCTGACTGACGATCTGGACCGATGGATCGTCGGCGACCAGCGCAAAATAGGAATAGAGCGGCGCCGAGGTTTTGCCGACAGGCCGGCGCACATAGGCGAGCGTCGCCTCGTGATCCTGTTTGAGCGCGTCGACGATGCGCTGGTCGTCCGCGACGGTCGGCTTGTTCGTCTTGTCGACCCGCTCAAAGATCGGCCTGGCCTCAGAGGTCGCCGAGACGATTTTCCATGTCGATCCGTCGCGCTCCAGCAACAGATCGATCAGCCCCATATGCGAGCCCCAGAAGCCGGCCATAACGGCGGGCTTGCCTTGCAGCGTGCCTTTCGCCGGATCGACGGCTTCCAGCAACTGAAAGTCCTTCTTGCCAGGGAAGACGAGGTGCTGGTGGCCGGTGAACACCGCATCGATGCCTTCGACACCTGCCACGAAGACGGAGGCATTCTCCATCATGTCGCTTTGCTTCACGTCGATGCCGGAATGGGAGAGCGCAATGACGATGTCGGCGCCTTCTTCCTTCATTTGCGGCACCCACGCCTTGGCCGCCTCGACGATGTCGCGCGTCTTGACACTGCCTTCGAGATTTTTCAGGTCCCAGACCATGATCTGCGGCGGCACGAAGCCAATGATGCCGATCCTGATCGGTTGCTCGGCGCCCGATCCGTCTTTGATCTTCCTGTCGAGGATGACATACGGCTTGAGATAGAGCTTGTCGTCGCGCGGGTTCGCGGCGAGCTCGGTGCCGCGGATCAGGTTCGCGCAGACGAACGGGAAATTGGCGCCGGCCAGCACCTTGTCCATGAACGACAGGCCATAGTTGAACTCGTGGTTGCCGAGCGTCGAGCATTCGTAGCCGAGCAGGTTCATGCCCTTCATGACCGGATGCAGATCGCCATCCTTCATCCCTCTCTCGTAGGCGATGTAGTCGCCCATCGGGTTGCCTTGTAGAAGGTCGCCATTATCGACCAGCATCGCGTTGGTTGCTTCCTTTCGCACGGCTTCAATCAACGATGCCGTTCGCGACAGCCCCATCGTGTCGTTGGCTTTGTCGGCGTAGTATCGTAAGGCAGCACATTCACGTGGATGTCGGTCGTCTCCATAATTCTCAGATGCGCCTGATTGGCTTGAGCACGGGCGGAGAACGGGTGCAGCATGATCAGCGCTCCGCTGGCGGCAACGCCGGCGAGGAAATCGCGGCGTGAGACGAGGTGGCGCAGTTGGGACATTCGTTTTCTCTTTCTTCCACGACGTGACAAGTCCTGCCCTAAGCAAAGCTTCGCGCCGAAATCCAGCCGAGTCCAGAAGCCGATTCCATCAAGAGGAGGTGACGCGCCGATGAATGTCCGGCAGCGAACAATCAGCCCTTATCGTCGTCGCCCTGGGTGATCAACCGCGCGCTGCGCTGACCGGTGAAGTAGATCCATAGCCAGCTCAGGGAAACCGCAAGCCGGTTACGAAAGCCGATCAGGAAGTAGATATGCGCCAAGCCCCACAGCCACCAGGCAAGCCGGCCGGTGAGCTTGATCCAGCCGAAATCGATGGCCGCGGCGCGCTTGCCGATCGTCGCCAGATCGCCGTCATGCCTGTAGCTGAAAGGACGCGGTGTCGCGTCACCGGCAAGCCTTGCCTTGATCGTCGCGGCGACGTGCCGCCCCTGCTGCTTGGCGGCCGGCGCGACGCCCGGCACCAGCCGGCCATCCGGCCGCAGGACGTGCGCTGCGTCACCGATGACGAAAATCTCCGGGTTTCCCGGCACACTCAGGTCGGGCTCGACAAGCACCCTGCCCGCGCGGTCCGCTGCCGCGCCGAGCCATTCGGCGGCCGGCGAAGCGGCGACGCCCGCCGCCCACAGGATTGTCCTGGCCGGCAAGTGTGTGTCGCCGAAGACGACACCCTCGGCATCGCAGCGCGTAACCGCCCGGCCGAGTTCGACGGTCACGCCGAGCCTTTCGAGCGCCTTCGTTGCATAACCGGAGAGTTCGGGAGCGAAATTGGAGAGGATGCGGTCGCCGGCCTCAATCAGCACCACACGCGTCTGCCGCGTGTCGATGTTGCGGAACTCACCGCGCAGCGTGTCGTGCGCCAGCTCAGCAATGGTGCCGGCCAGTTCCACGCCGGTCGGCCCGCCGCCGACGATCGCCAGCGTCAGCAATGCCTGACGCTTGGCGGGATCGGTTTCCCGTTCGGCCCGCTCGAAAGCCAAAAGAATACGCCGTCGAATGGTGGTGGCGTCCTCCAGCGTCTTCAGGCCCGGGGCGAACGGTTCCCACTCGTCATGGCCGAAATAGGCGTGCCGCGCGCCGGTCGCCAGCACAAGCGTGTCGTAAGCGACCGTGCCACCGTCCTGCAGCAGCACGCGCTTGCCGGTGCGGTCGATGCCGGTAACGGTGGCGAGCAGCGTCGTCACATCATCGCGCTTGCGCAGGAGATGGCGGATCGGCCAGGCCACTTCGGAGGTGGCCAGCGCCGTCGTCGCCACCTGGTAGAGTAGTGGCTGAAAGAGGTGATGATTACGCCTGTCGATCATGGTGATGCGCGCCGGCGCGCCGGCAAGTGCGCGGGTGAATTCGAGACCGCCGAATCCGGCGCCCACGACGACGTGATGGTTGGTTGTGTTCATCTCACTCATCCCTCTCGCCAAGGCTGATGTAAGTGTCCTTGTGCAGTGCAGCAATGCCTGCGCTGCAACTAACTGGGAGTCGTCTCTTGATGTCGTGAATACGCATGCTGCAGACTCGTTCCCAGATATAGCCTGCGTCCACGATACGACTTGGTTGGAACTGTATATTGCAGGTGAAGCATGGCTAGGGATGAAGACGAAGGCTCAGCGCAGTACGCCTCGCCGCCTTGTTTTATGCACGAGCTCGACCCGGAGTTCCAACCGTCGCTATCCGACTGGACCGACGTAAGGCGCTGGCGCAAGGCCGAGCGCGAGCGATTGATCGCATCCCGCCTTGCCGTTTCAGCCAACACGCGCGCAGCCATGTCGCAGCGCATTGCCGAAGGGCTCGACGCGATGATTGGTGACATCGCCGGCCGCGTGGTCAGCCTCTATTGGCCGTTTCGCGGCGAGCCGGACCTGCGCCCGTGGATGGAAACCGTCAACGCGCGGGGCGGGCGCACGGCGTTGCCCGTCGTCGTCGAGAAAGACCGGCCGCTTGTCTTTCGCGCCTATACCCACGGAGACCGGCTGGAGAAGGGCGTCTGGAATATCCCGATACCGGCTGACGGCTATCCGGTGTTACCCGACATCGTCATTTCGCCGATTGTCGGCATCGATCCTGAGCAGTTTCGCCTGGGTTATGGCGGCGGCTTCTTCGATCGTACGCTTGCCGCGATGCCCTTCAAACCGCTGGTCATCGGCGTCGGCTACGAACTGCAGCGCATCGTCACCATCTACCCGCAGCCACACGACATTCCGATGGACCGTGTGGTGACCGAGGCAGTCAACACCTAGGCGAGTTCGGGCCTAGGCGAGTTCAGGTTTCATTCCCACGGCCGTGCGATCGATGATTTCGCGCAAGGCAAAAGACGAATTGATCTTCGTCACATGCGGCATTGCCGACAGCCACTCCTTGTGGATACGTTCGTAGTCGACGAGATCCTTTGCCGCTATGCGCAGGATGTAGTCATATTCGCCCGACATCAAATGGCAGGATAGGACGTTCGGGCAGCGCTTTATCGCTGCCTCGAAATCCGACAACGTCTTCTCGAATTGCCCGGACAGCGATATATGCACGATCGCCGTCATCTGGTGCCCAAGTGCAGCGTTGGACAGCCGGGCGTGATAGCCGCGGATGGTTCCGGATTTCTCCAGATTGTCCAGCCGCCGCGAACAGGCCGACTGCGATAGGCCGACCTTCTCGGCGAGCGCTGCATTGGGTATCCGTCCATCCTTCTGCAACGTCTCAAGAATGGCGATATCAATCCTGTCGAGCGGCATTTTTGCGAGTTCCTGCGACAATTCCAATGTTTTGCGCAACGATTATCGAAGAGTCGCCTCTCAGGCAAGCGCATTCGCAAACACTTATCGAGCGATTCGTGGTTCACTATCTCTAGACAGGGAACGAGCCCCAAAGGGCCGGATCAGGAGAAAAAAGATGCGCGTCGGCTGCCCCCGGGAAATCAAGAATCACGAATACCGCGTCGGCCTGACACCGGGCTCGGTCCGCGAATATGTCGCGCATGGCCATGAAGTGCTGGTCGAGACCGGCGCCGGTGCAGGCATCGGCGCCGATGACAACGCGTATCGCGCTGCCGGCGCCACGATCGCCAAGACGGCAGCCGACGTGTTTGCCAAGTCCGACATGATCGTGAAGGTCAAGGAGCCGCAGGCCAACGAATGGGTTCAGCTCCGCGATGGCCAGATCCTCTATACCTATCTACATCTTGCCCCGGATCCGGAGCAAACCAAGGGCCTGTTGGCCTCCGGCGTGACCGCGATAGCTTACGAGACGGTCACCGACGAGCGCGGCGGCCTCCCGCTCTTGGCGCCGATGTCGGAAGTTGCCGGCCGCCTGTCGATCCAGGCGGGCGCCACGGCGCTGCAAAAGGCCAATGGCGGCCGCGGCGTGCTACTTGGCGGCGTGCCCGGCGTGCTCCCCGGCAAGGTCACCGTGCTCGGCGGCGGCGTTGTCGGCCTGCATGCCGCACGGATGGCGGCCGGCCTCGGCGCCGACGTCACTATTATCGACCGCTCGATCCCGCGCCTGCGTCAGCTCGACGACATCTTTGGCGGCCGCGTTCACACCCGCTACTCGACCGTCGAGGCGCTGGAGGAAGAATGTTTTTCGGCTGACATAGTCGTCGGCGCCGTGCTGATCCCGGGGGCAGCAGCGCCCAAGCTGGTGACGCGCGAAATGCTGTCGGGCATGAAGAAAGGTGCCGTGCTGGTCGACGTCGCCATCGACCAGGGCGGCTGTTTCGAGACCTCGCACGCCACCACCCATGCCGAGCCGACCTATGAAGTCGACGGCATCATCCATTATTGCGTCGCCAACATGCCGGGTGCGGTGCCGGTCACCTCGGCCCACGCGCTCAACAATGCGACGCTGCACTATGGCCTGCAGCTCGCCGACAAGGGCCTCAAGGCGCTGGTAGACGACCACCATCTGCGCAACGGACTGAACGTCCACAAGGGCAAGATAACGAATCGCGCGGTGGCCGAAGCGCTCGGTTACGAACTGGTCGAGCCGAAGGCCGTTCTCGCGGCCTGATTTCCAACCGTTTGTTCCTGATGAGTCGCCGATGCTGTCGGCGGCTGCTTGTTCACAGGCAATTTTCTCGGTCTACAGCCGGTCTTGCCCGCATCTGGTGCCCGTTTGATGCAATGTGCTCTTTCTGTGGCTTTTTTGTTACAGCCGCCACAATGAGCCGATGCTACGTAGATGCCGGGTTCACCAGGGGCATGGTAATGATCAGCAGAAAATTCACGAAATCTCTTCTTCTCGGCGCAGTTTCTGTTCTGGCGCTTGGGTCGGTCTCTCATGCCGCCGACGTGGTCGAACCGGTCGTGGAGACGGCGGGCTTCAACTGGAGTGGCATCTACGTCGGCTTTGGCGTTGGCGCCGGGGCGAACGTCCACGAGTTGAGCAGCGACTTCATTCCTGGGGTGTCGTTCAACGGTATTGGTGGCGAAGGCCTGTACGGTGAACTCACCGTTGGGTATGACTATATGGTGGCGCCGCGGTTCCTGATCGGCGGACTTCTGGACGCTCATGCCGGCAACATCGAAACCTCCCTCGACGTTGCTGGATTCGACGCATCGGTCAAAGAGACCTATGGTTTCGACGCTGGCTTGCGGGCAGGCTACCTCTTCACGCCAAACACTTTGGGCTATGTCCTTGGTGGCTATTCATGGCAGAAATACAAATTTGACACGAGCGCAGGTTTTGACTTCGACTGGGACCAGAGCGGCTACTTCGTCGGAGCCGGCGTCGAGACGGCCATCAACAGCAACTGGACCATCAAAACCGAATATCGTTTTACGCAATTCAGCACCAACGATGATGTCCTTTCCGAGTTCGGTGTACCGGATGGCGCAATCAACCTCGATACATCGCGTCACACGTTCCAGGTAGCAGCCAATTATCGTTTTGGCGCCCAGAATGGCGGTGTCTCTTCCTTTGAGGCACCTACCTACAACTGGACCGGCTTCTATATCGGCGGTGCGGGCGGCGCGGGTGCGTCGGTGCATCAGATCAATGTTCCGCCGCTTGGCGACCTGGAGTTCAACGGTATCGGCGGCGAAGGCGTGTTTGGCGAATTGAACGCCGGCTACGATCATGACTTCGGCAGCTGGGTTGCCGGCGTTATGGTTGATGCTCGCTACTCCGGCATGACCTCGGAGCTGGAAGTGCCCGGCGGGTCCATTAATCTGGACACCGACTATGGTTTCGATGTGCTGGGCCGGGTCGGTTTGAAGGTCAACGAATCAACCCTCGCCTATGTGCTTGGCGGTTACAGCTGGCAGCATTTCGATCTGAACGCATCTTCACCCATCGGCGACATCATCGATTGGGGCTCGAGCGGCTTCTCGGTCGGTGGTGGTTTGGAAGCGGCCGTGACCAACAACGTAACTGTCGGTCTCGAATATCGTTATTCGCAGTTTGCCGAGAAGGATATTCTGGAGGAGTTTGGAGGGCCGAGCGATGTCCTCACCACCACTCCTTCTTTCCACACCGTCCGTATCGGTGCGAAGTATAAGTTCAACTAAGGCCCTCCAGGCAAATCGTTCAGGCCCGCCGGCTAATCCCGGCGGGTTTTTTGTTTTGCGAACAATGCAGGCACAAAAAAGCGGAGCCAAAGCCCCGCTTCCTCGGTTATCGAGATTTCCACCGGTTCATCCGCGGTCGGCAAATCGATCGACAGTCTCTTTTACCGCTGGTATGCGACGGGAGTACGACAGCCCAAGCCGGTGTAACTGTCCGGTTACGCGCGGTCGATCCGGCACTGATAGCAATTGTTGCGCGCCGAGCGGATGTGGACGTAAGCGATGTCGTCGCGTTCGAACAACGTCTCTGCCCGTGCGGCAATGGCGTCGGTCGGAGTGACGCCGCCGCTGCCGTAAACGATGCGGTCGTCCTTGCCATAACCGCGCACAATGTAATCGCTGCTTTCGAGCATTTCGGGAAGCATTTTCCCCTCGGCGGCGCGTTCGCATTCTTTCGCATGCAGAAAGATCGGCCCCGTTTCGGCATAAGGCTGCAGCTCCGGAAAAGGTCGATAGGCCAAAACAAGATAGGCCTCTCCCAAAGCAATATTTTTCAAGCAATGACGGCAAGGCACGCCGTCGCCATCCGAAATTTGCCGCTCTGGCTTCAAGCCATAAGCATCCGGCCCGCCGCGCTGAAGTGCCCGGACAGCATTGGTTGGCAAGGCTTTGAATTTTAGCGTCATGACAAAATCTCCGGTGTCGTCGACCGGAAATTATGCTCGCAAGACAGCGTTTCCCACCCGATTCCTGCCGAAATGGATCAATCCATCAGCGCGTCGAGACCACGAACCAGACCTTTGATCTGCTGTACCCGTCTGATGGCGAGCAGCGTGCCCGCCACGTAAGGCGCTGCGGACGAGCCGGCGTCATGGCGTATGGTCAGCCGCTCGTCTGGCAAACCGAACAGCGCCTCGCAGGACAGGATGTAGGACGGCAGGCGAAGCGCGTGCACTTGCACCCCCTCGCCTGCGCCGACCGCACCACCGCGTGTGGCCGGTACGCCGGAGACCTCGGAGACCGGCTTTGCCGTTGAGGCCTTGCGGATGTCGGCCAGCGCTTCAGCAAGCTCTCGTGCGGTTCCGGAGGGCGCGTCGGGCTTCTTTGCACTAGCATAATCGATGACCTCGACATCCGGCACGTATTTTGCCGCCATAAGTGCAAACCGCTTCATCAGCGTGGCGGTGATGGAAAAGTTGCCAGCGGCAACAACGCCGACGCCATTGGCGCGCGCCGCGGCGTCGATCTCGGCATAGTCGGCAGCTCCCAGTCCCGACGTGCCGATCACCGTGTGCCGTCCGTTGTCGATGGCGAGCAGCACATGGTCTTTCACGACATGCGGCTTGGTGAAGTCGACCAGCACGTCCGACGGCGCCTCCAGCGCCTCGGCCAGCGAGGCCGAAACGGCAATACCATTAGCCGGCATACCAACCAACAGACCGGAATCCTGCCCCGCGCCGCTGCGTGATACAGCCCCGGCCAGCGCCATGTCGCCTTGCGCCCCGATCGCCGGAACCAGCGCTTTGCCGACCCAGCCGGTCGCGCCGGCCATTACCACGCGTATTGCCATCGTGCGATCCTCCATCACCCATCGGTTTAGACGATAGCGATATGGAAAGAGCCAAGCTCATTCAAGTCGGGCTCACCGTTGAGTGTTGATCCAGAGACTCTGGGACGTTGCAAAGACAAGCTGAAGCTCGGATGAACGGGCCTGAAAATCAGGGGCGCATGACGCTGGCCGCGCGCTCGGCAAAAGACATCGGATGTACGACCTCCTTTTTTTGCGCCACTGGTGTAAAGCCGAGTTTTTGATAGAGCGGCAGTGCTGCTGGGTGATCGAGGGTGCAGGTCTGCACCGTCACCCGCTTTGGCCCGTGCGACCAGGCTGCGGCGATTGCCGCACCGAGGAACCAGCGGCCGATGCCTTGCCCGGTCGCGTGCTCCATCATTCCGAAATAAGCGAGTTCCACTTCCTCCGGCAAATGCGGCTTGAGGTCGAAGAAGCCCGCCGGCGCACCATCCAGATAAAGCACCCTGATGTCGCGGTCCTCGCGGTGGATGCCCGCCGCAAGCTCCTCGTCGCTCAGCCTCAACACATTGACCCAGTGCCATTTGCGGCCCACCCGATCCATCAAATAGCGGTAGAAATGCAGCGGAATGTCTTTGGTCTTGAGCAGCGCGATCTGGCGGTTGTACGGCAGCGGCGGCGAATAGGCAGGCGGCACATGCATTTCGAGAAACGTCACGGTGACGTCGATGTCTTCCAGCGATCCGTCTTCCATCCCCGTCAGTCCTTGCCCGTCACGACGGGCGTGTCGGAAAGCCCGCCCCATTCGGTCCATGAACCATCATAAAGCCTGTTGTCGGCATGGCCAAGCGTCTCCAAAGCCAGCGTGATGGCTGCCGCGGTGACGCCCGACCCGCAGGAGGTGACGACCGGCTTCGACAGGTCGATGCCGGCTCCTTCGATCACTTTGCGCAGCCTGTCCGTCGGCAACAATTCGCCGTTTTCCGAAAGCGCCGAAAACGGCACGTTGTGCGCGCCCGGCATATGGCCGGAGCGGATGCCGGCGCGCGGCTCCGGCTCGGTGCCGGCAAAACGGCCAGGCGAGCGCGCGTCGGCGATCTGGTTCTTCCCCGTCTCGACGATCCGGCGCATGTCGGCAAGGCTGGCGACGCGGGCGGCATCGAAGTTGGCATAAAACACGCAAGGCGCGATCTTCGTCGGCTCCGCCGTCACCGGCCGTCCGGCGGCTTTCCAACGATCGAACCCGCCGTCGAGTATATAGACCTGGAACACGCCCATGACGCGAAACAACCACCAGGCGCGCGGTGCAGAAAAGAACCCTGGCCCGTCATAGACAACAATCGTGTCATCGGCCGAAATACCCATCGCGCCGACATATTGCGCGAAATGCTGCGGCGACGGCAGCGTGTGCGGCAGAGCCGCGTCGGGGTCCGAAACCGCATCCTGGTCGAGGAAGCGGGCGCCTGGAATATGCGCTACGTCGTACTCGGCGCGCGCGTCACGCTTTTGCGCCGGCAGATACCAGGACGCGTCGACAATCGTCAGGCCGGGTTCGCCGAGCCGCTTCTGTAACCAATCGGCATCGATGGTGAAAGGACTGTCGTCGGCCATCTTTTCTCTCCTGTCCCGCCCGTCGCAGTCCTATATCAGGCTGGCGGCATAGGACCAAAGCGAATGCGGAAGCGCCGGTTCTCGCGGCCCTTCTTCTCGATCTTGCCGATATGGATCTCGCCGATTTCGCTGGTGCTCTTTACATGGGTGCCGCCGCAAGGCTGGCTGTCGATCGAAGCGTTCTCGCCGATGCAGACCAATCGGATCCTTCCCGTGCCGGCCGGGGGCCGCACATTCTTGGATTTCACCAGGCCCGGATTGAATGCCAGTTCCTCGTCGGAAATGAGCCGGGTGAAGATCGGGTGGTCGGCTCGCACCAGCTCCATCAGTCTGGCCGTCACGTCTTCCTTGGTAAAGCCGGCATCCGGGATGTCGAAATCGATACGGCTGTCGTCCTCGGAAACCGCGGCGCCGGTGATCGGGAACGGACAGACGACGGTAAGCAGGTGGCAGGCAGAATGCATGCGCATCAGCAACTGCCGCCGCGGCCAGTCGATGGCGAGCCTCATGCGCTCGCCCACCTTTGGAACTGCCTGCTCCGGCGCCGGCACATGGATGATCTCGTCCTTGGTTTCGCCGGTGATCGTAGCGGCAATCGCTATGCCGGTGCCGTCGGCGCGTTCGAGGCTGCCGGTGTCGCCCGGCTGCCCGCCCGATGTGGCGTAAAACACCGTCCGGTCCAGAATGATGCCGCCGCGATCATTGACTGCCACGACGGTGGCGTCGGCCGTCCCCAGATAGGCGTCGTCACGAAACAGCGCTTCGGTCTTGTGCGCCATCACGCAACCCTTTCGAACGGTACCGAAATCGTGCTCTGTTGCTCCATCCACCCCGGCACCGGCAGCTTCTTTTCGCGCAGGAATTCAGGATTGAACAGCTTCGACTGGTAGCGCGTGCCGTAGTCGCAAAGCATGGTCACGATGGTGTGGCCGGGGCCTAGCTCGCGCGCCAGGCGAATGGCGCCGGCAATGTTGATGCCCGTCGAACCGCCAACGCAAAGCCCCTCCTCCTGGATCAGGTCGAATACGATCGGCAGCGCGTCCTCGTCGGGGATCTGGAAGGCAAAATCGGGTGTAAAGCCTTGGAGGTTGGCGGTGATCCGCCCCTGCCCGATGCCTTCGGTGATCGAGCTGCCCTCGGATTTCAGCTCGCCGCTGGTGTAGAAGGAATAGAGCGCTGCCCCCAGCGGATCGGCCAGCGCGATCTTGACCTGGTTGTTTTTGGCCTTCAGCCCGAAACCGACGCCTGCCAGAGTGCCGCCGGAACCGACCGCCGACACGAAACCATCCACCTTGCCGTCGATCTGGTTCCAGATTTCTTCGGCCGTGGTGCGGATATGGCCGTCACGGTTGGCGACATTGTCGAACTGGTTGGCCCAGATCGCGCCGTTCGGCTCGCTCTTGGCCATCTGCTCGGCCAGCCGGCCCGACAGCTTCACGTAGTTGTTCGGGTTCTTGTAAGGCACGGCGGGCACTTCGATCAGCTCTGCGCCGAGCAGTTTGATGGTATCCTTCTTCTCCTGGCTCTGGGTGTCGGGAATGACGATCACCGTGCGGTAGCCGAGCGCCTTGGCAACCAGTGTCAATCCGATGCCGGTATTTCCGGCCGTCCCCTCGACGATGACGCCGCCGGGCCGCAGCAGCCCGCGCTGTTCGGCATCGCGGATGATGAACAGGCCGGCGCGGTCCTTTACCGACTGCCCGGGATTCATGAATTCGGCCTTGCCCAGGATCTCGCAGCCGGTTGCTTCCGAGGCCTTGTTGAGGCGGATCAGGGGCGTGTTGCCGATCACGTCGATCACAGAACGGGGCATGGAGATTCCTTTGTGGGTGCGGCGAAACCCTAGAAACCCGAAGCTTCGGTTTCAAGGCAAGAATTTGCCTGGTCCAGTCGCATTTCGCACGCTGCAATTCCTGCAGCCAGGAGCGCCCGATCGGTATTCATTTCAACCATGTACCGAAAAGCACTCTTTTCATTCGATTTCTTCACCGGTAGAGCACAGGCTAAGAAGAGCCGGCGGGGCGCAACATGACACTCTATCGGGCCAATCCGAAGCATGGCGTCGCCTGGATTACGGGCGGCAGCAGCGGTATCGGCCGTTCGCTGGCCAAGGATCTTGCCGCTCGGGGCTATGTCGTCGCGGTGACTGCGCCAGATGACCATCCGATCGATACGCTCATCGTCGAAACGGCGCAGATGGCGGGCCGTGTCGCAGCCTTTCCCTGCGACGTGACCGACGAAAAACGCATGGCAAAGACGGTTGCAGCGATCGAGAAAGATCTCGGTCCGATCGTGTTGGCAGTGTTCAACGCTGGAAGCTATATCGCAACGCCAGGCGAGGATCTTGTGGCGCGCAATTTCCGTCGGTGTTTCGAAGTCAATTATTTTGGCATCATCAATGGCCTGCTGCCGGTCATCGAACGCATGCGCGTGCGCTCGCGCGGCCATGTCGTGCTGATCGGTTCGGTTACCGCCTATTTCGGCTGGCCCACCACCGCCGCCTATGGCGGCACCAAGGCGGCAGTCAATATCCTGGCCGAGTCGCTGAAATACGATTTCGACAAGATGAACGTCCGCATCCAGGTGATTAATCCGGGCTTTGTCGACACGCGGCTGACCGAAAAGAACCTCCTGCCGATGCCGGGCCTGATGCCGGTCAATCTGGCCTCGCGCCGCATCGCGCAAGGCATCGAATACGGCGGCTTCGAAGTCACGTTCCCACGCCGCCTGAGTTGGACGCTGAAGCTGCTCAGGATGCTGCCGAGGCCGTTCTGCCGATGGGTGATCTGCACGGTCACCCGCTGGAATGCGCGGCCGCTGAATTTCGACCGCAAGCCGCCAGTCGAGTAGGATCGGTGATGGGCGAGCGATCGTGTTTGCGGGTCGCTGGGGCGCCGGACATGAATTGGTGCGGGTCGACGATACCGGCGACCCGGACAACCACGTCATTGCCGGCGACGCGCTGTCGCCATCGACCAGGGCTTTCCTCGCGCAGCGGATCGTCGTGGGATCGAGGCGGTGGTAAAGTGAACCAAAGGCCCCCAAGCAAGAGGGCGACCGAAGCATCGCTCCGGTCGCCCTCTTCAATCGTGTGTGACCAAGCCAGGCTTGGCCCACCGCAACACGGTCAGATTATGCGGCCCGCGCTGCTGGCCGCTTGCCGCCGAAGCGGCGCTTGTTATTGCCCTTGAAGGGCTTGGCGCCTTCCGGCTTGCGCTCGCCCGCAAAGGCCGGCTTGTCGCCGAACCGCTTCTTGCCGAAGCCGTTGTTTGCGCCGCCGGGCCGCCTGCCGTCGCGACGGCCATTGTGGTCGTTGCGATCATTGGCCGGTTCGAAGCTGCGCTCGTGCTTCTCGGCGGGATTGCGCTGCGGATCGGGGCTGCCGAGATGGTCGGCAACGATCGGCAGCTTGGTGCGGATGATGCGCTCGACCTGACGCAGCTTGCTGTTTTCAGACGGGTCGCAGAGTGTGATGGCGATGCCGTCCATGCCGTTGCGGCCGGTGCGGCCGATGCGGTGGACATAGCTCTCCGCCTCGTCCGGCAGGTCGAAATTCACCACATGGCTGATGCCGGGCACGTCAATGCCGCGTGCCGCAATGTCGGTCGCCACGAGAATGCGCACCGAACCCTCACGGAAATCGTTGAGTGCCTTCTGGCGGGCGTTCTGCGACTTGTTGCCGTGGATGACGGCGGCCTTGAAGCCGTCGCGCTCGAGATCCTTGCTTACCCTGTCGGCGCCATGCTTGGTGCGCGAGAAGATGATGACGGACTTCATCGCCTCATCGGCAAGCATGTTGGCCAGCACCTGGCGCTTCTGCTTGGTGCGGGCAAAGACGACACCCTGCACGATCTCGGCGGCCGCGGTGCTGTGAGGAGCGACTTCGACGCGGATCGGGTTCTTCAGCAGGCCTTTCGCCAGTTCGGCGATCTCGGCCGGCATGGTCGCCGAGAACAGCACCGTCTGACGGTCCGGCGCCGTCGCCTTGGCGATGCGCTTGACGTCGTTGATGAAGCCCATGTCGAGCATGCGGTCGCCTTCGTCGAGCACCAGCCATTTGGTGTCGGCAAGCATCAGGTCGCCTTCACGCACAAGGTCGGTTAGCCGACCGGGCGTTGCGATCAGGATGTCGACGCCGGGCGCAACCTTCTTCACCTGGCTGAAGCGCGAGACGCCGCCCAGCACGAGCGCGGTCGATACATGCGCGCCCTTGGCGAGCAGCTTGATCATCTCCTCGATCTGCACCGCGAGTTCGCGTGTCGGCGCCAGGATCAGCGCGCGGGCCGTCTTCGGCCGGCGCTTGGTGCCAAGTGCGATGATCTTCGACAGGATCGGCAGCGCGAACGCCGCCGTCTTGCCCGAGCCGGTCTGGGCGATGCCGAAAATGTCGCGGCCTTCGAGCTGCGGCGGGATCGCCTGGGCCTGGATCGGCTTCGGATCGGTAAAACCGGCGGCATTGGTGGCCTTGAGCAGTGCGCCGGTAATTCCAAGTGCGGCGAAACCGTTCAGTTCCCCAGTGTCCTTACCGATCAAAGTGTCTTCATTGGTCAAAATATTCTTCTTTCATGCGGCTCCTGGCCGCAAACATCGATGGCGGCAGGGCGCAACCTGCCGTCGAAAATTGTCATGAAACGACAAGGCGGGCGGACGTCATCGTCCACACGGCTGCGCTGTCGTGCCCGCAGGCTTCATGCCACGGGGCTTTTTCGCCACCTTGCCGATATGTCGGGAAGAGGGAAAACAGACGCAACCAGTCTCATTCGTCGAGAAGGCCGGAGTGTCCCGGCCCAAGCGCCTATACCGCCGCATATGGCCCAGTTCGCTTCGGAATGCAAGGGGCCTGATGCTGCAGCGCAGCAAAAGCCATGAGGAAGCGGCGCTTGCGCTCTCTCGCGGGCATGATTACCACAATCCAGCTTTCCGTTTCGGGGACCGGTCATGAAGGACGTGCTGAAGGAACTCGAGCGCCGCCGCGAGATCGCCCGCATGGGCGGCGGCCAGGCCCGCATCGACGCCCAGCACAAGAAGGGCAAGCTCACCGCCCGTGAGCGCATCGACGTCTTCCTCGACGAAGGCTCGTTCGAGGAGTTCGACATGTATGTCGAGCACCGCTCGACCGACTTCGGCATGGAGAAAACCAAGATCGCCGGCGACGGCGTCGTTACCGGCTGGGGCACCGTCAACGGTCGCCCGGTCTATCTTTTCGCCAAGGATTTCACCGTGTTCGGCGGCTCGCTGTCCGAGGCTCATGCCGAAAAGGTGGTCAAGGTGCAGGAGATGGCGCTGCGCAACCGCGCGCCGATCATCGGCCTCTACGACGCCGGCGGCGCCCGCATCCAGGAAGGCGTGGCAGCCCTCGGCGGCTATGCCGAGATCTTCCAGCGCAATGTTCTGGCCTCCGGCGTCATCCCGCAGATTTCGCTGATCATGGGCCCTTGTGCTGGAGGCGACGTCTATTCGCCGGCGATGACCGACTTCATCTTCATGGTCCGCGATACCTCCTACATGTTCGTCACCGGGCCGGATGTGGTGAAGACCGTCACCAACGAGACGGTGACCGCAGAGAGCCTCGGCGGCGCCTCCGTCCACACGACGAAGTCCTCGATCGCCGATGGGGCCTACGACAATGACGTCGAGGCGCTTCTGCAGATGCGCCGGCTGGTCGATCTGCTGCCCGCCTCCAACACGGCGGAAATTCCCGAGATCGAATGCTACCAGTCGGTCACCGATCACGATCTGTCGCTCGACAGGCTGATCCCCGACAATGCCAACAAACCCTATGATATCAAAGAGTTGATCCTTACAGTTGCCGACGAGGGTGACTTCTTCGAGATCCAGCAGAATTTTGCGAAGAACATCGTCACCGGCTTCGGCCGTGTCGAGGGCCGCACCGTCGGCTTCGTCGCCAACCAGCCGATGGTGCTGGCCGGCGTGCTCGATTCGGATGCCAGCCGCAAGGCGGCTCGTTTCGTGCGCTTCTGCGACTGCTTCTCGATCCCGATCGTCACCTTCGTCGACGTGCCGGGCTTCCAGCCCGGCACCGCGCAGGAATATGGCGGGTTGATCAAGCACGGCGCCAAGCTTCTGTTCGCCTATGCCGAAGCGACCGTGCCAAAGATCACCGTCATCACCAGAAAGGCCTATGGCGGCGCCTATGACGTCATGGCGTCAAAGCATTTGCGCGGTGACATGAACTATGCCTGGCCAACGGCGCAGATTGCGGTGATGGGGGCCAGGGGCGCGGTCGAGATCATCTATCGCAAGGACATCGGCGACGCGGAGAAAATTGCAGCACACACAAAGGCTTACGAAGATCGCTTCCTGTCGCCCTTCGTTGCCGCCGAGCGTGGCTATGTCGACGAGGTGATCATGCCGCATTCAACCCGCCGCCGCATCGCCCGCGCGCTCAGGATGCTGCGCAACAAGGATATGCAAAACCCCTGGAAGAAGCACGACAACATTCCGCTGTGAGGGGTTGATGTCGCGCCTGGTCTTCTACATGGGAGCGCGCTTCGGCAGGTTTGCCGTCCTGCTTTTCGCTCTGCCGCTGTTCTGCCCAATAGTCTTATGGTTCTTGTTTCTCGACCGGCATCCGCTCGCCGTCATCGCGACTGGCGTTGTTGCGATCCCAGCTGCTATGCTGGGCATGGTTCTGTTGATCGGGACATTGTTCGCCGGTTTTCGACCCAGCAAGGTGGACGGGATTACTCGGGAATCAGCCCCGAAATTATGGGCCATCTGGGAGAGTATTGCCGGCAAACACCGCGCCAGCCGGACTACCATCGTGCTGAGCCCCGATCTCAACGCCAGCATCGGTGAAGAGCGGCCGTTTCTGGGCCTGCTTGGTCGCAGGGCAATTCTCACCGTGGGCCTGCCGCTGCTCGGAGTGACCGACCAAAAGGGGTTTGCGGCGATCTTGGCCCATGAGGACGCCCATCTGAAAAATAAAGATACAAATGGCGGGCTCAACCTGGCCGAACTCGAAAAGAGCTTCGATCTAATCTTCGACTTCGCCCCACCGGGAAAAACAGTTTCGGGCAGCCTGTTCTACTGGATTCTTGGCCCGCTGTCGCGCACGCTGGAGCGCGAAGAAATACGGTTGTCGCGGCGGGCGGAAATTGACGCGGATCGTCATGCAGCGATGTCCGGCGATGCATATGAAGCGGCCCGCGCCCTGCTGCTGGTCGGTGCCGCCAGTGCGTTCTTCGATGACCAAGTGTATATTCCGCTTAAACGTGAACTGCTTGGCACCATGGTACCGCCTCGTCCACCACTCGAAAGAGTTCTGGCGGCCGCCAGTCACCTGTCGAGGCTTCCCATCCTGCAAGAATATGCGCAAAAGGCCTGGGACGCGCCAGATAACGAAAGCGCGGATCATCCGCCCTGGTCCGAACGTTTGAATGCTCTTGGATTTAGCTCGGCTCCAGAGATAGAACCAGTTCTGGTTTCCGCCTTGTTGAGCCTGCTGAGCGATGAGGTGGTCGCCGAACGCGTCCGGCATTTCGACGGTGAATGGACATCGAACATCGCCGACGACCTCGATCGATAGCTGTCCGCCCTGGAGCTACTGCGGCCAATGTCAGAGTCGTCGGCCTATTCCGCTTCCGCTGCTCCGAACCCGGCTCCCATCGTCGCGCGGACAGCGCCCGACCACGGCGTGGCGTGATTGTCGATGCGCATCTGGAAGATAAAATAGGTCGGCGAGCAGAAGCCGATGCCCTTCACTTTGGCGATACCGGGTGTATCGGGCGGCAGCGACTGGCACATGTAATCCTCGCGGCAGAAATGGTCGGCCGAGCAGGCCGGCCTGTTGCCGCGATTGACGGCGCCGCCCAGGCACTGATCGAAATTATTGGTCGCCACGCAGGTGTCGAATTTCTTGCCGCCAACCAGCCCGCAAATCTCGTTCGGCATCGGCTTGCCCGTTTTGAAGGCGGCAAAGCTGCGATCCCGGTCGTCGCAGCCGCGATAGGCGATGCCGGCCGGCACTCCGATCTTCGGCGGTCGGCAAGTGTAGGCGGTACGCGAAATGGCCGGCGCAAACGCCGCGAACTGGCCGGTTATGGTATAGCTGTCATTGAAGGGCTGTGCCGGGTTACTGGCGATGGATCCCGTTAAACAGGGGTGGCCGGAAAACATGTCTTCGCTGTCCTTGGGCAACAGGCATTGCGCCAGCTTGGTGCGCACGCCGGACGCGGTGGTCAACGGCGTGCAGACGGTGCCGCCACCGCATTGCCATGTCGCGCCGAAGCGGGCCGCATCCTGTGGCATCAGGCACGGCATCGCCATTTCGGCCGGCGAATAGGCAATTTCGCCGGCATCGTTCCATGTCGCCGGCGGCGCGAAGTACAGCGGGCGGAAGCGGTTCGGTTCCTTGCCGTCGGCAGTCGCGTGCAGCCAAGCGACGCGGCGCGGGATGTCGGCGTGGAGATGCGGCGAGATGCCGACCTCGATGCGGTTGAGCGGCGAGGTCGTCTTGTCGTCAAGTCCGATGAAATGGAAGCCGGCGGTCGAACCCGCCTGATGGCAGCCCTGGCAGGCGCCGTTGTCCAGCCGCTCGACCAGTGCCTCCGGCGTGCGCACCAGCTTCAGCGCAGAGAAATCGACACCAGCGAAATCCGCGGACTGGAATAGTGGCGTGAACAGGTGGTTGGCCTGCCTCGCACTGCCGAAGGTCGACCAGGAGATGACCTTCCTTGCCAGGAATTCCTCGGGAATCTCGTAGACGCCGAGATCGACCGTCGCGACATTGGTGCGGACATAGTCGGCAAGTCTTGCTTTCAGCGCAGCGTCTTCGGCGAGACGTGCCGTGTCGGGCGTGTTTTCCAGCGGCTTTTCGTTGGCAGCCGCTCCGTCGATGCCGAAAATTCGCATGAGATAGGCAGCCTGCCCGCCGAATTCGGTCTCCTGGCCGGAGGGGAAGCGCACCACTTGCGCATTGAGCTCGAGCTGCTTGAAGATGAGCGCCGTCCTTTCCAGCGGCCCACCGGTCAGCCAGCCGGCATCGACGCTCTCGTCGAGTTGTGGTGCCCAGCGTCCCGCGACGCCGACACAACCGCCGTCGACATCGGGCGCCACGCTGTAGACGGCGTTGAAGTTGAATGGCAGACGCGAGGCCAGAACCTTGCCGTTTTTGCGGAAACTGTAAGCGAGGCGATAGATGAGGCGCACCTCGCCGCAACTTCCGTCACCTTTCAGCGCGGTGAAATCGCGCCGGTCGAGCCTGTTGACGATACCGACCAGCCGGAAGCGCGCCGCCTCGGTCTTCAGCCAGCGCATGTCCATGATGCGGCCGACATTGCCGTCGGTCACCTCGTAGAGCGGCCGGCCGCCGGCCTTCATCTCGGCCCGCAATGCCGCGACGTCGCTTGCAATCGTTTCGACGATCGCGTGATAGGCCGGCGCCTTGTCGTAAAGCGTCTTCAAATCGCCCTTGCCATCGACGCCGAAAATGCCGGCGAGGCCAAAGCCCTTGCTGTCAAGCTGGGCGAGAACGGCCGGGTCGTCGACGATGGTCAGCGGAGTTCCGGCGTTCGCGGCCTGTGCCATGGATATGGCACTAATGATCGCAACGAGCAGCGCAATCAGGCGGTTCATTCGGCAGCCTTCCCGCGGCTTTCAACGAGCTCGCGCAGGACCGGCACCAGCGCCAGCGGCAGGTCCTCGGCGATCAGCCCCGGTCCGAAACGGCTGCCGGCCTCGGCATGGATCCAGACTGCCGCACAGGCCGCTTCAAAGGCCGGCATGCCCTGCGCCAGCAGCGCGGCGATGATACCCGACAGCACGTCGCCCGAACCGGCGGTGGCCAGCCAAGGCGCGCCATTGTCGTTGATCGCTGCCCGGCCATCGGGGGCCGCAATCACAGTGTCGGCACCCTTGTAGACGAGAGTGGCGTTGGCCCGTTCGGCTGCGGCGCGTGCCTTGGCCAGTTTGGACAGGTCCTTGTCCTCGGCGATATCTGAAAAAAGCCTGACGAATTCGCCGTCATGCGGCGTCATCACCAGAGCCGGCGCGCTCGGCCGGCTGGCGGCTTCGAACAGGGCATCCGTCGCGTCGCGAAACGAGGTGACGCCGTCGGCGTCGAGCACCAGTCCGTCGATCCCACCGTCTTGCCCACGAGCGCCATTCAGCACGGCTAGGGCGAATTCGCGCGTCTTCTCACCAATGCCAAATCCTGGGCCGAGCACGAAGGCCGATGGCCGGCGGCTGCCGACGAATTCGTCCACATCCGCGACAGTGTCTAGCTTGCGCAGCATGATCGAGGTCAGATGCGCCGCGTTCACACGGATGGCGTTCGCCGGCGACAGCAAGGTGACGGCCCCTGCCCCGCTCCTGGCCGCGGCAAGCGCTGACAGCCGCGCAGCACCCGTCGCCGACGGCCCGCCGGAAAAGACGCCGACATGGCCGCGTTTATACTTATGGGCGTCGACGGCCGGAACCGGAAAGCGGCCAAGCCAGAGCGCCGGAATGTTCTCGAATGTTCGTGGTTCGAGCTGCGCAACAACACTGTCGCTTATGCCGATATCAGCGAGCACAATTTCGCCGCACAGTTCGCGCCCCGGCAACAAAAGATGGCCTGGCTTTTTTCGCGCGAAGGTCACCGTGGTCCGGGCCCGGAAGGCCTTTCCTAACACATTGCCGCTCTCGCCTGAAACGCCCGACGGCAGGTCGACCGCGACAACCGGCAAGTTCAATTCCGCCGCAATGTCGATCACCTTGGCGGCGTCGCCGGACAGCGGCTTGGACAGCCCCGCCCCATAGACCGCGTCAACCACGACCGAGCCCATCTCGGCAACGAAATCCGACAGCGGCCGAGCTTCAACCGGGCATTCCGAGGCAGCGAGTGCCGCATCACCTTTGGGCGATCCGGACGCCCACACAGAGACATCGACGGCGCTCTCCCGAAGGAGGCGCGCCACGACATAGCCGTCGCCGCCATTGTTGCCGGGGCCGCAAAGCACGTGGACGCGCGTTGCGTTCGGGTAGCGCTTGAGCACCACGGCAGCAACCGCAGCGCCGGCATTGCGCATCAGGCCGATGCCGTCGAATGGACCAGCGGCAATCGCCAGCCGGTCGGCCTCGGCCATTTCGGACGGAGAAAGAAGTTCGTGGCTCATGCGGGCGACATGCACATCATCTGCCGAAGCATTGTCCAGTTTTTGATCCGACGCAAACTACGAAGGTTATGAAACACACCGGCAATGCCCGGAGCGACGAGTCGCAGGTCCACAGCTGCCCATGAAATATCCGATCTGCCCATTTTTTGTGCGGACGACGGGACCGGCGGTGTTTAGGCTCGTGGCGCTCATGGCGCATCCGACGCAGGGAATGACGCGAATGTACATTCCCGCGTAGCATGGTATCCAAATCATGTGAGCCCACCCGGCACCCCATCAATTGGCACAGTTCGTGCCTGATTGAGGCGCAAGCGGGGCTCACAACCCGTCTTTTTTGGCAGTGGAGGCCACTTTTTACATGAAAAAGATCGAAGCGATCATCAAGCCGTTCAAGCTAGACGAAGTGAAAGAAGCGCTTCAGGAGGCCGGGCTGCAAGGCATCACCGTGACCGAAGCCAAGGGCTTTGGCCGCCAGAAGGGCCACACCGAGCTTTATCGCGGCGCCGAATATGTCGTCGACTTCCTGCCAAAGGTGAAAATCGAGGTCGTGCTCGGCGACGATGCGGTCGAAGCCGCGATCGAAGCTATCCGCAAGGCGGCCCAGACCGGCCGTATCGGCGACGGCAAGATCTTCGTCTCGAACATCGAGGAAGTGGTGCGCATCCGCACCGGCGAAACCGGCATGGACGCCGTCTGAATTTTCCCGTTAAAAGGCCACGTTCAAACGTCATCACATAGGGAAGCAGGGACATGACGACAGCCAAAGACATCATGAAGCAGATCAAAGACAACGACGTGAAGTTCGTTGATCTGCGCTTCACCGATCCGAAGGGCAAACTGCAGCACGTAACGATGGATGTCGTCGAGGTCGAGGAAGACATGTTTGCCGATGGCGTCATGTTCGACGGTTCCTCGATCGCCGGCTGGAAGGCGATCAACGAGTCCGACATGGTGCTGATGCCCGATGCAGATACGGTGCATATGGACCCGTTCTTCGCCCAGTCGACCATGGTCATCCTGTGCGACATTCTCGATCCGATCTCGGGAGAATCCTACAACCGCGACCCCCGCGGCACCGCCAAGAAGGCCGAGGCCTACATGAAGGCGGAAGGCATCGGCGACCAGATCTTCGTCGGTCCTGAAGCCGAGTTCTTCGTGTTCGACGACGTCAAGTACAAGGCCGATCCCTACAACACCGGCTTCAGGCTGGATTCCACTGAACTGCCGTCCAATGACGACACCGACTATGAGACCGGCAATCTCGGTCACCGGCCGCGCATCAAGGGCGGCTATTTCCCGGTGCCGCCGATCGATTCGGCACAAGACATGCGTTCGGAAATGCTCACCGTGCTCGCGGAAATGGGCGTGCGCGTTGAAAAGCACCATCACGAAGTGGCCGCCGCGCAGCACGAGCTCGGCATCAAGTTCGACACGCTGGTCCGCAACGCAGACAAGATGCTGATCTACAAATATGTCGTGCACCAGGTCGCCAACGCCTATGGGAAGACGGCCACTTTCATGCCGAAGCCGGTGTTCGGCGACAATGGCTCGGGCATGCATGTCCACCAGTCAATCTGGAAGGAAGGCAAGCCGACTTTCGCCGGCAACGAATATGCCGGCCTGTCCGAGAGCTGCCTGTTCTACATCGGTGGCATCATCAAGCATGCGAAGGCGATCAACGCCTTCACCAACCCGCTGACCAATTCCTACAAGCGCCTGGTGCCGGGCTATGAAGCGCCGGTGCTGCTCGCCTATTCGGCACGCAACCGCTCGGCCTCGTGCCGCATTCCGTTCGGCTCGTCGCCGAAATCCAAGCGCGTCGAGGTCCGCTTCCCCGATCCTGGTGCCAACCCCTATCTCGCCTTTGCCGCCATGCTGATGGCCGGCCTCGACGGCATCAAGAACAAGATCCACCCGGGACAGCCGATGGACAAGGATCTCTACGACCTGCCGCCGAAGGAATTGAAGAAGATCCCGACCGTCTGCGGGTCGCTGCGCGAAGCCCTGCAGAGCCTCGACAAGGACCGCGGCTTCCTGAAGGCCGGCGGCGTCTTCGACGACGACCAGATCGACAGTTATATCGAGCTCAAGATGGCCGAGGTGATGCGCTTCGAAATGACGCCGCATCCGGTCGAATACGATATGTATTATTCGGTGTGACCCCGAACCTCATAGTCACGTAGAAAAACCCCGGCGGAGACACGCCGGGGTTTTTTGATGCAATGGGATGGGAAAGAAAGTCACGGCGCAGACACCCGAGGTCCGCGCCGTGAACGCATTCTCAAGCCGCCGCCGAAACCTCGGCGCTGGTCGGGACGGAGGCGATCGTCTTCAATATCTGCGAAGCGATCTGGTAGGGGTCGCCCTGCGAGTTCGGACGGCGATCCTCGAGATAGCCCTTGTAGCCGTTGTTGATAAAGGAATGCGGCACGCGGATCGAAGCGCCGCGGTCGGCGATGCCGTAGCTGAACCTGTTCCAGGGCGCGGTCTCGTGCTTGCCGGTCAAACGCTTGTCGTTGTCCGGCCCATAGACGGCGATGTGGTCCATCAGGTTTTTGTCGAAGGCTGCCATCAGCGCCTCGAAATAGCCCTTGCCGCCGACTTCGCGCATATAGGCGGTCGAGAAGTTGGCATGCATGCCGGAGCCGTTCCAATCGGTGTCGCCGAGCGGCTTGCAGTGGTATTCGATGTCGATGCCGTACTTCTCGGTCAGGCGCTGCAACAAATAGCGCGCCATCCACATCTGGTCGGCGGCCTTCTTGGAGCCCTTGCCAAAGATCTGGAATTCCCACTGGCCTTTGGCCACCTCGGCGTTGATGCCTTCATGATTGATGCCGGCGGCAAGGCAAAGGTCGAGATGCTCCTCGACGATCTGCCTGGCGACGGAGCCGACATTGCTGTAGCCGACGCCAGTGTAGTACGGGCCTTGCGGCGCCGGATAGCCACTCTCGGGGAAGCCGAGCGGACGGCCGTCCTTATAGAAGAAATATTCCTGCTCGAAGCCGAACCAGGCGCCCTCGTCGTCGAGAATGGTGGCGCGTTTGTTGGACGCGTGCGGCGTTACGCCGTCCGGCATCATGACTTCGCACATGACGAGCGCGCCGTTGGTGCGGGCGGGATCCGGATAAATGGCGACCGGCTTCAAAACGCAGTCGGAGCTGTGGCCCTCGGCCTGCATGGTCGAAGAACCGTCGAAGCCCCACAGCGGAAGCTGGTCGAGCGTCGGAAACTCGGCGTAGTCCTTGACCTGCGTTTTTCCGCGGAGGTTGGGAACCGGGGTGTATCCATCGAGCCAAATGTACTCGAGCTTGTATTTCGTCATTCTAGCCTCTCGTTGCTTGATCACCGAACCCTGGATGGCGCCGGGGCGAGCCGGCCTATCCAGCAGCCGACCTGCCGGACTAGTAAAATGCAATTCGTGTGCCATTCTCGCCGGCGACGGATGCGGCAAAAGTGGGGTTGTATCCACCCAAAATCGCTGGTCCGCCGTCATGCTGCGCTCGGATCATCCACAAGCACATTTTGCACAAATAATATGCAAGTACTGATCTTTTCGTAATCATGTTGCCTAATTCGATTGCTGAACCTATGTTGGGCAAAGGTTGAATCGGCAAGGTTCTGTCGAAGAAAGGAAACCGACAATGGAAATCATTTCCACTCGTCAGTCGGCCAAAATCCTGATGTTCCCGGTGGCAGCGCGCGCCTCTGCCTCAAATTTAAGCGGAAAGGCTAAGTTCGCGGCAGAACTTGCTTCTTTGCGCAACCGAACGGATTTCGGAAGTGCCTGGTATCATGAGGCAGCGATCGAGGAAGCGAAACAGGATCGGAAGAGCTAAGCCCTGCACTCGATAAATTGAAAAAGCCCGGCGCGATCGCTCGCGCCGGGCTTTGCTTTGAACCGGGACGGGCCGGCTACTGTTTGGTGTGCAGGTCCGTTCCGAGCGTATCCCTGATAAAGATCATGCCTATGATCAGCGACATCGCCGCGATCACCACCGGGTACCAGAGACCATAGTAGATATCGCCCTTGTAGGCGCTAAGCGCGAACACCGTGGCCGGCAGCAGCCCGCCGAACCAGCCATTGCCGATGTGATAGGGCAGCGACATGCCGGTGTAGCGGATGCGGGTCGGGAACATCTCGACCAGGATCGCGGCGATCGGCCCGTAGACCATCGTGACGAAGATCACGAGGATGAGCAGGATGGCGATCGTCATCGGCCAGTTGACCGCTGCAGGGTCGGCAAACATGGCGAAGGGACCGCCGCCCGGCACGGTATAGACGGCGACCTCGGGGGCTCCCGCAGCCTCGTCGGCAGTCAGCAGCTTGTCCTTGATCGCCTGGTCAGTCGGAACGGTGGCCTTGTCGCCGGCGCGGATTGCCGCGGCATCGAGCTTCAGCTCAGGATTGGCCGCAATGAAGGCCTCGAGCTTCTGGTCCGGCACCTTGGCGGCTGCCCGCTTCAGCGGGTAGCCGCCATCCCGAAGTGCCGTGTAGACCGCCTTGGCGAAAGCGGCATCCTTGGCCTTGGCCTGATCGCCGGCGGCAGTGGCGTCATAAGACTCAACCGTCTCGTTGCCGATTTTGACCGACGCGGCTGTACCGGGCGCCGCAGTCGATACCACGTCGTACGGCACCGAGTTCTTGGTCAGGAACGAGGTGGCGATATCGCACGAGGTCGTGAACTTTGCAGTGCCCACCGGATTGAACTGGAACTTGCAGTCCCCCGGTGCCGCGGTCACCGTCGCGCGTGTGTTCTGCTGCGCGGTGGCGAGCGCCGGATTGGCTGCCCAGGTCAGCGCCCTGAACAATGGGAAGGTGCAGACGATTGCCAGTGCAAGGCCGGCCATGATGATCGGCTTGCGGCCGATCTTGTCGGAAAGCCAGCCGAACACGACGAAGAAGATCGAGCCGATCGCCAGCGCAATGGCGATCATGATGTTGACCGATTGCGCCTCGACCTTGAGCACGTTCTGCAGGAAGAACAGCGCATAGAACTGGCCGTTGTACCAGACCACGGCCTGACCGGCGGTAAGGCCGAGTAGCGCCAGCAGCGCGATTTTTGCGTTCTTCCACTGGCCGAAGGCTTCCGTCAATGGTGCCTTGGAGCCTTTGCCTTCGTCCTTCATGCGCTGGAAGGTCGGCGATTCGGAGAGCGACAGCCGGATCCAGAGCGAGATGCCGAGCAGCAGGAAGGAGACCAGGAAAGGAACGCGCCAACCCCAGGCGGCATAAGTTTCCTTGCTCATCGAGGCCTGCACGATCAGGATGACGATCAGCGACAGGAACAGGCCGAGCGTCGCCGTCGTCTGGATCCATGACGTGTAGTAGCCGCGGCGGTCGTCGGGCGCATGTTCGGCGACATAGGTCGCGGCGCCACCATATTCGCCGCCGAGCGCCAGGCCCTGCAGCATGCGCAGGATGATCAGGATCACCGGCGCGGCGATGCCCCAGCTCGCATATCCGGGCAGAAGGCCGACCAGGAAGGTCGACAGGCCCATGATCGTCATGGTGACGAGGAAGGTATATTTACGGCCGACGAGATCACCGATGCGGCCGAACAGCAGGGCGCCAAACGGGCGCACCAGGAAACCGGCCGCGAAGGCGAGCAGGGCGAAGATGTTGCGTGTCGCTTCCGGCGCCGACGAGAAGAAGGTGGCGCCGATGAAGGCGGCCAGCGAGCCGTAGAGATAAAAATCGTACCATTCGAAAACGGTGCCGAGCGAAGAAGCGAAGATGACCTTCTTCTCCTCGCGTGTCATGCCGCGGCTTGTTTTGCCGGCGGTCGATGCCATTGCCATGAGCGTATCCTCCCGTGTGATTCCGTCAGCCCTCGATGCTGCGCGTCATCGTCCGCGTTTCCTCGCAACGCAGACTCAGTGCAGCCACCGGTGCAAAAAATGACAGAAAGCAGTGCCCAGAGGCAGACCGCCTTTGGGATTATGACTTTGGTCTAATGTGCAGTGCGAAATAGCGGGCGGTGCCGTCAGCCTTTGAGAGCTTCGAGCAGCTTGACTGCGGCCATCATGTCGCGCTTGCGGGCAGCGCGGCGCGCGAGCGCCTCTGCATCATGGCCCCATTGCTCAGCCTGCCAGTCCTCGTCGACATGACCGGCAGCCCAGGCCGCCTCGCCGTCGAGCTCGCCGAAGTCTACGGCGAGCGCCAGCAGCGCCGATCCGGTCAGCGAGGTCATGACGTGGATGGCGGCAAGGCGCAGCGGATCGGCACGTTGGGCAAGATGCTGGCCGAGCAGCGCGATACTCTCGCGCGGCTGTTCGACATGGATCACGCCTTCGGCGAGATGGAACCGGGCGCCGAGTGCGCTGCGCACCCAGTCGATGACCGGGTCCCAATGCTCGTTCTGCCGGTCGACTAGTCCTTGGGGCGCATCGGCGCGGTAGCAGAGCAGATCGGATGAGGCGAAGCGCAGGACGTCCTCCAGCACCGCCTGGGGATCACAGGCGACGCCATCGATTGCCGTATTGACCAGACGCATCACCGGCATCGTCACCGGGTCGATGGTCTCCTCCTGTGCGGCGAATTCCTCGGCGACGAGAGCAGCCGCCTTTTCGGTCGGCAGCGCCAGCAGCGCCTTGGCCGGCGTGCGGACGGGCTTGCCATCGAGATGGACCGCAAAACCGTCTTCGACCGGTGCTACCGCGACCGTCTTGTAGAAGCGCTTCGGCAGTTGCGTCTTCATCTGGATCTGGGCGCGACGCACCGGGTCCGGATCGGAGAGCTGCTTTCCCGCTTCGAGGTCGTTCAATATGTCGCGCATGCTCATCCGGGGGCTTGTTTTCGGGCCGGCCGGTTGACGATGATAAGACCGGCGGCGATGAGGCCGAGTGCCAGGAAGATACGAACGGTCAACGGCTCGTTCAAGAAGACGGCGCCGCAGAGCACACCGAACACCGGCGACAGGAAGGTGAAGCTCGACAGTCCAGATGCAGGGTAGCGCCGGAGCAGCCAGAACCACAGAACATAGGTGAAGGCGACGACGTAGACGGCCTGGAACAACAGAGCCAAGGTCGGCAGAACGGCAAAGCTGCGGACTGGCGGGCCGGCAAAAGGCATCACCAAAATCCCGACGACGGCGGCCCCGGCCAGCTGATAGAGCAGCAGCTTTTCGGCGCTGGCCGTCACCAGCTTCGACCGCTTGATGACGATATTGGTCACGGCCCACAGAATGCCGGCGCCGAGACTGAGCAAATCGCCGCTCAATGTTGCGCCGCCATTGGCGCTCAGTTTGTCGGAAAACACCGCGACCAGTCCGGCGAAAGCGAGCAGAAGACCAACGAGCTTGCGTGCCGTGATGCTTTCACCCAGCAGGAAATGGCCGCCGACCAGCATCCAGAACGGCATGGTGTTGACCAGCAAGGTGTTGCGCACGACGGTGGTGTGTTCGAGCCCGACATACAGAAACAGGAACTCGAGACCGAAAAGCGCGCCTGCCAGAATGCCGGCGACGAGGGTCTTGTCGGGCGTGAACAGCGCGATGCCGCGCCAGCGGCACCAGCCGAAAACACACAGGCCGCCGATCACCGAGCGGGCGATCGACAGGAAAACGGCATCGTAGCCGGCATAGGAGATCTTGGCGGCGACGTAGTTCAGCCCCCAGGAAAAAGTCAGCCCAACCATGATGGCGGAGGCCGCCAGATCGACCGCGTCACGGCGGTCGAGCGTATCTGTGGCGACGCCCACCGGCCCTAGTCCTCCGCACTGGCGTCGTCGAAGCCGATCAGGTTCCAGCTCTGGCGCATGTGCGGCGGCATCGGCGCGGTGACGTCGACAAACCCCTTATCGGGATGCGGGATGACGATGCGGCGGGCGTGCAGATGCAGACGGTTCTGCATGCCGCCGGGAAAATCCCAATTGGTGTCGGCCTCGAAATATTTGGGGTCACCGATGATCGGGCAGCCGATATGCGCGGCATGGACACGAAGCTGGTGGGTGCGGCCGGTATACGGCTCCATCTCCAGCCAGGTCATCGTCTGTGCAGCCTGCTCGATGACACGGTAGTAGGACACGGCGTGGTCGGCGCCCTTTTCGCCATGCTTGGCGATGCGCACGCGATCGCCGTCGGGCGTCGGTTCCTTGATCAACCAGGTCGAGATCTTGTCCTCGCGCTTCGGCGGCACACCCTTGACCAGCGCCCAGTAGGTTTTCTTCGTCTCACGCGCCCGGAACGCTTCGGCGAGCTTCATGGCGGCGAGCCTTGTACGGGCGACAACCAGAACACCCGACGTGTCGCGGTCGAGCCGGTGCACCAGACGTGGCTTCTCGCCCTTCTGGTTGCGCCAGGCTTCCAGCATGTCGTCGACATTGCGGGTGACCCCGGAGCCGCCTTGCACCGCCAGGCCGGCCGGCTTGTTGAAGACGAAGACCTTCGGGTCCTCATGGATCAGCATCTTGGCCAGGACATCGGCGTCGCCCTGGTTGCGTATCGAATGGCCGGTCAGCGGGCTTTCGCCTTTCTTGTCGACTTCGAGCGGCGGCACACGCACCGTTTGGCCGGCTTCGACGCGGGTATCGGCCTTCACCCTGCCGCCGTCGACGCGGATCTGGCCGGAACGCAGCAGCTTCTGCAGATGACCAAAACCGAGACCGGGGAAATGGCTCTTGAACCAGCGGTCGAGCCGCATGCCCGCCTCACCGGCGTCCACTGTGATCTGTTCAACGCCTGCCATGATTCCAATCGCCGTTTTGCAGGCATGCAACGGCATTCGCCGGCACCCGCAATCTCACTCGGTTATTCGTTGTCGGTTCCATATTGCAGAACCTGAACTTTCTCCAGCGTAATCAAACCACTTGTCATGATTGTTTCAAGAACGGGCAGGAAAGCGGCCAATTTTTCCTCGTCATCGACGATCTCGATGACGAGGGGCAGATCCTCCGATAGGCGGAGGATCTTCGTGGTGTGAAGCCGGCTGGAATGGCCGAACCCCATCGCGCCGCGCAGGACTGTCGCGCCGGCGATCTGCATTTCGCGGGCCCTCAGCACGATAACCTCATACAGCGGACGGCCATCTGCCTTGTCGTTTTCGCCGATAAATATGCGCAGCAATTGTGCCTGTGTTGGTATCTTCATTGCCTGGACCCTCTCAGCCGGTTGAGGCGAACTGCAAAGATGTGGCCGAGCCAGACGGCGGCAAGCCAGGCCACCACGGAGATCGCGATATTGAGTCCAGCCGCCAGAAACCTCCCGCCTTGCGCGAGGGTGAGCGTTTCAAGGCTGAAGGCCGAGAAGGTCGTCAGGCCGCCACAGAAGCCGGCCATGAAGAACTGGCGCTGCAGCGGACCGGCGAAGACACGACCATCCGGTCCCGTCAATGTCGTGTAGAAGCCGATGAGGAATGAGCCGACAATGTTGACGAGGAGTGTGCCGAAGGGAAATCCAGCGCCCCACAGGGCAGTGCTCGTCGATGAGGCAAGCGCCCGCAGCACACCGCCGATCATGCTGCCTGCGGCCACGGTCGCATAGAGCCGAACCGCTTCGGAGGTTCTGCGCCAACCAATGAGGCGTCCGCCATGCCCGGCCGCGGCAGTGTCCGTCCCGTTGTGGCGGAGCTTCCGCGGGCCGCTCACGGCGCCCCGCTGCCAATCAGAAGACTTCCCGCGGCAAAGCCCAGCGTCACGCCGCCGAGGCTCAGGAAAACCGAAAGCAGCACATTTCCGCCGGCGCGCAGCCATTCGCCCTCGCGCGCCAGTGCCAGCGTCTGCAGGCTGAAGGAAGAGACCGTAGTGTAGCAACCGAGGCCGCCGGTGACGGCAAAGGCCCAGATGGCGGGCATGCCGTCGCGCGTCACCGCATGCGCAACGACACCGATTGCAAACGCTCCCGAGACGTTGACCACCATCGTGCCCCAGGGAAAGGTCTCGCCAACCCGGCGGGCGACGAAGCCGGACAAGAAGAAGCGGGCCATTGCGCCGATCGCGCCACCAAGGCAGACAAGCAAAAGATGATACATCGTGCTTCCTCACGCCGGTCACACCACGGTGTCAGGCGGCTCCGGCCTTCTTCGGCTTGCTGGAGGCGATCATCTTCCAGTTCTTGTAGAACATGGCATTGATGCGCTCGACGCTGACCGAAACGATGGCCAGGAGTGTCGAGATCAGACCGGGAAACGGCGACGGGCGAATGATGTCCATGAACACACAGTAGCGGCGCCCGTCATACTGGTTGACCGAGCGATGCAGCAGTGTGTCATCGAAGATGAACAGCGGGTTCTCGTGCCAGTAGTTCTTGGCGTTGCCGCACTCGACAAACACTTCCGATTTCACCGGGATGAGGTTGTAGAGAATGCGCAGGCTGAGCCGGAGCGGGCCAAAGTGCCAGGAAGTCGATTCCCTGCCGCTGAAAACAGAAACGGCAATCGTCTTGATATATTTGAAATCCTTGTTGAATTCGGCAACGTTGTCTATTTTGTGCTTGCCATACCACTGATAGACATACATGCCGCGCCGGCCGCTGCCGAAATTGGCGTCGATATCGGCGATGATCTCGTCCTTGCGCTCCTTGAATACGTCCAGGACCTCGTTGACCTCGCGTTGATAGTCCGGAGGAAACTGGTCCAGTTTCCAGACACCCCGGTTTCTGTAGCACAGCAGATCGACCAGCAGATTGAAGGGCGAAAGCAGCCAGGTGAAGATGCCGTTGCCGAGGAAATAACCACTGAACAGGGCCCAGTTCTTGTTGTCGTTGCGCAACACGTCGATCAGACCGAGGACAATGAAAATTGTCATCAGGATGGGAATGAAATAAAAGCCGAGCGCCAGCAGCGGGATCGCTATGGCGAACTTCCGAAGGGTCTTGCGAGATTTTTTCGTCATTTTTCCACGCGCCAGGCGCGATTCCGTTCTGAATATCGTCGGTACGTTTCTGGCCTGTCCGCCGGCCGAAGGCGCATCTTGATAGGGTTTTTTGTCACGCCAGACAACGGCGATCACGCCACTGTGCGACTGGCAGCTATTTTTCCCGCTCGCTGCGCAGCTTCGCCCAATAGTCCAGCCGCTTCCTGATATCGCGCTCGAAGCCGCGCTCGGGCGGGTCGTAGAATGTCTGCCTTCCCATCTTCTCCGGAAAATAGTCCTGGCCGGAAAAAGCGTCGGGTTCGTCGTGGTCGTAGCGATAGCCGGCGCCGTAATCTTCCTGTTTCATCAGCTTGGTCGGCGCATTGAGAATGTGCTTGGGCGGCAGCAGCGAACCGAATTCCTTCGCCGCCTGTGTGGCGGCCTTGAACGCGGTATAGACTGCATTGGATTTCGGCGCGGTGGCGAGATAGACGGTCGCCTCGGCGAAGGCCAGTTCGCCCTCGGGCGAGCCCAGATAGTCGTAGGCGTCCTTGGCGGCGTTAGCGACGACGAGCGCCTGCGGGTCGGCCAGCCCGATATCCTCCATCGCCATGCGCACCAACCGGCGCCCGAGATAAAGCGGATCTTCGCCGGCGTCGAACATGCGGGCCAGATAGTAGAGTGCCGCGTCGGGGTCGGAGCCGCGCACCGATTTGTGCAACGCGGAGATCAAATTGTAATGGCCGTCCTGGCCTTTGTCGTAGATCGGCGCGCGGCGCTGGACGATGCGCTGCAGAGCTTCGGCGCCGAACACCTCCTTTGATTTCGCTGCGCGCCAGACCTCTTCGGCGAGCGTCAGCGCCGCGCGGCCGTCGCCGTCGCTCATGCGGATGAGCATCGCACGCGCGTCTTCATCGAGCGGCAGCGCCCTGCCCTCTGCCTCCTCGGCCCGCGCCAGCAACTTGGCGATGCTGTCTTCGCCGAGCGAGTGAAAGACCAGCACGCGCGCGCGCGACAAAAGCGCGGCGTTAAGCTCGAAGGACGGGTTCTCGGTGGTGGCGCCGACCAGCACGACGGTGCCGTCTTCCATCACGGGCAGAAAACTGTCCTGCTGGGCGCGGTTGAAACGGTGGATCTCGTCGACGAACAGCAGCGTCTGGCGGCCGTTCGAGCGGCGCAGCTTCGCTGCCTCGAACACTTTCTTCAGGTCGGCAACGCCGGAAAACACGGCCGAGATCTGTTCGAAGGCGAGGCTTGTCTCGCCGGCAAGCAGCCGTGCGACCGTGGTCTTGCCGGTGCCGGGCGGGCCCCAGAAGATCATCGAGCCGAGCGAGCCGGAGCCGATCAGCCGCGTCAGCGCGCCGTCGGGTCCGGTCAGATGCTCCTGGCCGACGACCTCGCCGAGGTTCTTTGGGCGCAAACGGTCGGCCAGCGGCCTGCCGGGCGGCGTCTTTTCCGGTTCATCGACACTGAACAGATCGGCCATGCAACTTCTTCTTGCCTGGAGCCCGATCATGCTGACGGTCGGGCTCAGTAACGCAACACCTGGCGCAGTATCTGCCCGCCGCGCTCGACGGTAAAGCGCCACCAGCGCGTATCCTGCTGGGCTACCTGTTCCAGGGTCGCCGCCTTGTCGATCGTCAGGCCATTGACCTCACGCACGATGTCGCCCGGCTGGAATCCAAAATCGGCAGCGGGCGAATCGCGGTTGATGTCGACCACGGTTACGCCTTTGACATCGGTGCGCAGACCGAGCCGTTGGGCAAGCCGTGGCGACAGTTCAGCAACCTTGGCGCCGGAAAAGGGGCTGCGGCCGCGCAATGTGAGTTCCGCAGCTTTGGCGCCTTCGGGCGGTCGTTCCAGAGCGATGTCCATCGTCGCTTGCTGACCCTTGCTCAGAACGCCGAAGCTGGCATTCGTACCAATCGACAGCGTCGCCATCCGGTAGTCCAGCGCCCCGACGCTCTCGACCGGCTTGCCGTTGAGCGACAGCACTACGTCGCCAGGCTTGAGCCCTGCCTTGGCCGCGGGTCCCGCCTCTTCGACCGAAGAAACCAGCGCACCGGTCGGTTTGTCCATGCCGAGCGATTCCGCAATCTGCGGCGTCACCGCCTCGAACTCGGCACCGGCATACGGCCGCTCGAAGAAGTCGAGCCCGGCCTTGGCCGCATCGGCGAAGGCGCGGACCATGTTCGAAGGGATGGCAAAGCCGATGCCGATCGAGCCGCCGCTACGGCTATAGATCGCGGTGTTGATGCCGATCAGCTGCCCTCCCATGTTGACCAGCGCGCCACCGGAATTGCCGGGGTTGATGGCGGCATCGGTCTGGATGAAGAAGCTGGAATCGGAGATGCCGATATGGCTGCGCGCCACCGCCGAAATGATGCCGCTGGTGGTGGTCTGGCCGACCCCGAACGGATTGCCGATCGCCAACACCAGGTCGCCGACCTCGAGCGCGTCGGAATCGCCGATGGCGATCACCGGGAACGGCTTGTCAGAAGAAATCTTGAGCACGGCGAGGTCGAGCGTCTCATCCTTGAGCAGCACCTTACTGTCGAATTCGCGCCCGTCGGCGGTCGCGACCTTGACCTGGTCGGCGTCCTTGACGACATGGAAATTGGTGACCACGACGCCGGTCGGATCGACCAGTACCCCCGAACCGAGCGACGACTGCGCGCGCGGCTGCGAGCGGCCGAAGAACTCCTCGAAAAACGGATCGCCGTCGAAGGGTGACGCCACCTTGGCGGTCTGCGAGGCGTAGACATTGACTACAGCCGGCGCCGTCTGCTTGACCAGCGGCGCAAAGGACAGCTGCACCTCCTCGCGGCCGAAGGGCACGCGCTTGTCGGGGCCGGAGGTGGCGTTTTCGCCTTCGACGCCATGCAACAGATCGGTCAGCACGTCGGACAGACCAGGATCTGGCTTGGTCTCCTCCGCCAGCGCGTGCCTGGCCGCAGGCACGACGGCCAACGCCATCAAGGCGCAGATCAGAACAATGGACAGCCGTTTAACGCGCATTCCGAATCCTCCAAGTCGGGCGCCATTGTCCTGACGATTGTGCAAAATGAAAGGCTAAGCCGCTGAAATCCGATTATTTTGGTAGTCGCCGCAAAAACCGGTGACAAAACCCCTGCTAGCCCTGCCCGGTACCTTCGGAAACAGAAAAAGGGGCCCGAAGGCCCCTTTTGAACTTCTCAGGAAAGCCGAGCCTTATGCGGCTGCGGCTTCCTCGTCGGTGCCTTCGGCCTCGATGCGGGCACGGTCGCCGGCGCCCTTGGCCGAGGTGTCGCGGTCGACGAACTCGATGACCGCCATTGCCGCGTTATCACCGTGGCGGAAGCCGGCCTTCATGATGCGCAGATAGCCGCCGTTGCGGGTGGCATAACGTGGCGCGATGGTATCGAACAGGCGCTTGACGACGCCTTCATTGCCGATCTGGGCAATAACCTGGCGGCGGGCGTGCAGGTCGCCGCGCTTGCCGAGCGTCACCAGCTTCTCGACGATCGGACGCAAATCCTTCGCCTTCGGCAGCGTGGTGAGGATCTGCTCGTGCTCGATAAGCGACACGGCAAGGTTGGCAAACATCGACTTGCGATGGCTTATGCTGCGGGCGAACCGGCGGCCTTTAAATCCGTGGCGCATGGCTCTTCTCCTTCATTGCGGTTTCAAGAGGCCTGAGCCCCAGTTGGTTAGCCGCATGATCTTGTCCGAAAAGTCTGCAACTTTTTGCTGCGCTGACCTTCGGTTCGGGATCATGCTTAATATTGATCTTCGTAACGCTTGGCGAGGTCTTCGATGTTTTCCGGCGGCCAGTCCGGCACTTCCATGCCGAGATGCAGGCCCATCGCCGCCAAGACCTCCTTGATCTCGTTCAGCGACTTGCGGCCGAAGTTCGGGGTGCGCAGCATCTCGGCTTCGGTCTTCTGGATCAGGTCGCCGATATAGACGATGTTGTCGTTCTTCAGGCAGTTGGCCGAACGCACCGAAAGCTCGAGCTCGTCGACCTTCTTGAGCAGCGCCGGGTTGAAGGCAAGCTCGGTAACCTGTTCGGCGGCGACTTCCTTCTGCGGCTCGTCGAAATTGACGAACAGGCCGAGCTGGTCCTGCAGGATGCGAGCGGCGAAGGCCACTGCGTCCTCGCCCGAGATCGAACCATCGGTCTCGATGGTCATGGTCAGCTTGTCATAGTCGAGAACCTGGCCCTCGCGGGTGTTCTCGACCTTGTAGGAGACCTTTTTGACCGGCGAATACAGGCTGTCGACGGGGATCAGCCCGATCGGCGCGTCCTCGGCGCGGTTGCGGTCGGCCGGCACATAGCCCTTGCCGGTGTCGACGGTGAATTCCATGCGGATTTCAGCGCCCTCGTCCAGCGTGCAGATGACGTGGTCGGGATTGAGTATCTCGACGTCGCCAACGGTCTGGATGTCGCCGGCGAGAACCGCACCCGGTCCCTGCTTGCGTACGACCATGCGCTTGGGGCCGTCGCCTTCCATACGGATGGCGATTTCCTTGATGTTCAAGACGATATCGGTCACGTCCTCGCGCACGCCGGCGATGGACGAGAATTCATGCAGAACGCCGTCGATCTGCACGGCGGTCACAGCCGCGCCACGCAGCGAAGATAGAAGCACGCGGCGCAGCGCGTTGCCGAGGGTGAGGCCGAAGCCGCGCTCGAGCGGCTCGGCGACGAGCGTGGTCAGCGTCTTCTTCTTCGACGAGAACTCGATCTTGTTCGGCTTTATCAGTTCTTGCCAATTTTTCTGGATCATAGTGCTTTCCTTCCGTTGTCCCGCCACCATCCAATCGTGGCGGGCGACCTGGAATACCGTGGAGGAGCGCCCTTGAGGCGCTCGCGCGGCGTTCGGTAAATTCTTTAAACGCGGCGCTTCTTGCGCGGGCGGCAACCATTATGCGGGATCGGCGTCACATCACGGATCGAGGTGATGGTGAAGCCGGCGGCCTGCAGCGCGCGCAGCGCCGATTCACGACCGGAGCCGGGTCCACAGACCTCGACCTCCAGCATACGCATGCCGTGTTCCTGGGCCTTCTTGGCAACATCTTCGGCGGCCATCTGGGCAGCGAACGGGGTCGACTTGCGCGATCCCTTGAAGCCCTGGGCTCCAGCCGACGACCAGGCAATCGAGTTACCCTGCGCGTCGGTAATGGTGATCATCGTGTTGTTGAAGGTCGAATTAACGTGGGCAACGCCCGACGAGATGTTCTTGCGTTCGCGACGGCGAACACGAGTGGCTTCCTTGGCCATGATGGTCCTTTCAGTTGATCTCTACACCGCCGTAATGCCAGCGGCTCCACCAGGGAGAAGGCAGTAGGGGAATATGGCAGTAGGGCAGTATGTCTGCCGTTCCTAGTGCCTTACTGCCCTACTCCTTACTGCCCTAAATTACTTCTTCTTTCCGGCAATCGACTTGGCCGGCCCCTTGCGGGTGCGCGCATTGGTATGTGTGCGCTGACCACGAACCGGCAGCGAGCGGCGGTGACGCAGACCGCGGTAGCAGCCGAGGTCCATGAGTCGCTTGATGTTCATTGACACTTCGCGGCGCAGATCGCCCTCGACCTGATAGTCGCGGTCGATGGTCTCGCGGATCTGCAGCACTTCCGCGTCGGTCAGCTGGTTGACGCGACGCTCGGCCGGGATGCCGACCTTGTCGACGATCTCCTGGGCGAACTTCTTGCCAATGCCGTGAATGTATTGAAGCGCGATGACGACGCGCTTGTTGGTCGGAATGTTGACGCCGGCTATACGAGCCATGTTCTTCTCTTCTCCATGTAGGCCGGGCGAGCCGGCGCTTCAAGTTGCCCCGCGTCCGGTGGAGGCCGGCCCTTGCGGGAGTTTCCAGTTCAAAGCGGCCTGCCTTGCCCTTGCGGACAAGCAAGCCTCATGCCTGATAGGAAGACGGGCCGCCATACCCCAGCGGGCCGCTCCAGTCAAGCGCAATCGTTCGATTCTCTAGCCGGCCGCTCGGCCAACCTGCCGGGTCGTCGCCCTGAGCACCGCCTCGATCTGCTGCGTCACCGCATCGATGTCGGCCATGCCATCGACGCCCTTGAGTTTGCCCTTGGCATAGTAGTAGCCGATCAGCGGCGAGGTTTTCTTGTAATATTCCCTCAAGCGTTCTTCGAACACCGCTGGACTGTCGTCCTTGCGCACCGGCAGGCCTGCGGCCTTGGCTTCTTCGGCGCGCTTGACGATTCGGCCAACCAGCGCCTTGTCGTCGACGACAAATTCGATGACCGCGTCTAGCTCCAGTCCGCGATCCGACAGCATTTCCTCAACGGCGTCCGCTTGCACCAGAGTTCGGGGATACCCGTCAAGGATGAAACCGTTTGCGCAATCAGCTTGATCGATGCGCTCGGCCACGATGGCATTGACGATAGCGTCGGACACCAGTTCGCCAGCGTCCATCACCGCCTTGGCGCGCTTGCCGACTTCGGTGCCGGCCTGAACAGCAGCACGCAGCATGTCCCCCGTGGAAAGCTGTGGGATGCCGTGTCGTTCTACCAGTCTCAGTGCTTGTGTCCCCTTGCCCGCCCCCGGCGGTCCAAGCAATATCAACCTCATCTGGCCTTTTTCCCCCCGCGCAACTTCGACTTCTTGATCAGGCCCTCATACTGGTGCGCGATCAGGTGACCCTGAATCTGCGCCACCGTATCGAGCGTTACACTGACCACGATCAGGAGCGAAGTGCCACCAAGGTAGAACGGTACGCCAGTCGCTGAAATCAGGAACTCGGGCAACAGACACACCAGCACCAGATAAATGGCGCCGACGACGGTGATGCGGGTGAGCACATAGTCGATATAGTCCGCAGTGCGCTCGCCCGGACGATAGCCCGGGATGAAGCCCGAATGCTTCTTGAGCTGGTCGGCGGTGTCCTTCGGATTGAAGACGATCGCCGTATAGAAGAAGGCGAAGAACACGATCATCGCCGCGTAGAAGGCCATATAGAGCGGTTGGCCGTGGCCGAGCGCCGCCAGGATGGTGCTAGCCCATGCAGGCATATTGGTGGTCTGCGAGAAGCCGGCGACGGTCGCAGGCAGTAGCAGCAGCGACGAGGCGAAGATCGGCGGAATGACGCCGGACGTGTTGAGCTTCAGCGGCAGATGCGAGGTATCGCCCTGGAACATGCGATTGCCAACCTGGCGCTTGGGATACTGGATCAGCAGGCGGCGCTGGGCGCGCTCGAAGAAGACGATCAGCGCGATGACGATGATGGCGAGCACGATGATCGCCAGGATCAGGCCGGTCGACAAGGCGCCGGTGCGGCCAAGCTCCAGCGTGCCGGAGATGGCGCGCGGCAGGCCGGCGACGATGCCGGAGAAGATGATCAGCGAAATGCCGTTGCCGATGCCGCGGGCGGTGATCTGCTCGCCAAGCCACATCAGGAACATGGTGCCGCCGACCAGCGTGACGACGGTAGAGATGCGGAAGAACATGCCGGGATCGTTGACGATGCCGTTGCCGCCCTCAAGCCCGACCGAAATCCCGTACGCCTGGACAAGCGCCAGAAGCACTGTGCCGTAGCGCGTGTACTGGTTGATGATCTTGCGGCCCTGCTCGCCTTCCTTCTTCAGCGCTTCCAGCGATGGAATGACCGAGGTCATCAGCTGCATAATGATGGAAGCGGAGATATAGGGCATAATGCCAAGGGCAAAGATCGCCATGCGCTGCACGGCGCCGCCGGCGAACATGTTGAACATGCCGAGCACGCCCTTGCTCTGCGACGAGAAGGCCTGGGCGAAAGCGTCGGGATTGATGCCGGGCAGCGGGATGTAGGTGCCAAGACGGTAGACGAGCAGCGCGCCGATGGTGAACCAGATGCGCTTCTTCAAATCCTCGGCTTTGGCGAAGGCCGAAAAATTCAGATTCGAGGCTAGTTGTTCAGCAGCCGAAGCCATGCCTGATTCTCCGCTTGGTCACGCTCGATGCCCGCAGCTCAGGCGGCGCGTGTCACCGAAGCTCACGAGATAAGCTCCGGACTGCAAACATGCAAGCGGCCGCGTTGATGCGGCCGCCACATCTGTCGGATCAAAGCACGACCGCAGGCAAAACCGAATTCCGCCTTTGCCGAACGTGCTTCAAATTGCCGTTACTCGGCGGCTGCCTGCTCAGGCAGTTTCACCGAGCCGCCGGCCTTTTCGATCTTCTCGATCGCGGCCTTGGAGGCTCCGGCCACGTCGAAGGCAAGCTTGGCCTTGATGTCGCCGTCCGAAAGGATGCGCACGCCGTCCTTGACGCGACGGATGACGCCGGCCGCAACCAGCGCCTCGGCCGTCACAACTGTCTTAGCGTCAAGCTTCTTGGCATCGAGCGCCGCCTGGATGCGGGCCAGCGACACGACAGTGAAGCTCTTGGCGAAGATATTGTTGAAGCCGCGCTTCGGCAGACGCCGGTAGAGCGGCATCTGGCCACCCTCGAAGCCGTTGACGGCGACACCGGAGCGCGCCTTCTGGCCCTTAACGCCGCGACCGGCGGTCTTGCCCGAACCGGAACCGATGCCACGGCCGAGACGCTTCTTGGAGTGCGTCGCGCCGTCCTTGTCACGCAGATCATTGAGTTTCATCTGGATTCTCCTGCGCTCTGGCTCAGCCCTCGTCCACGACGCGGACGAGATGCTGGACGGCAGCGATCATGCCGCGCACCGAGGGCGTATCCTCCAGCGTGCGCTGCTTGTGCATCTTGTTGAGGCCGAGGCCGACCAGCGTTGCGCGCTGCTCCTTCGGCCGGCGGATCGGCGAACCGATCTGCTCGACGGTGATGGTCTTGGTTGCTTTCTTGGCCATGGTCAGATCCCTGGTCAGCGTCGACTATTCTTCAGCCGCAACGGCGGTGCCGCGGCGGGCCTGAAGGGTCGAATACTTGATGCCGCGCGCGGCAGCCACATCCTTCGGATGCATCTGGCTCTTCAGCGCGTCGAAAGTGGCGCGAACCATGTTGTAGGGGTTGGAAGAACCCATCGACTTGGCGACCACGTCATGCATGCCGAGCGTCTCGAATACGGCGCGCATCGGGCCGCCGGCGATGATGCCGGTACCTTGCTTGGCGGCGCGCAGCAGGACCCGTCCCGCGCCCCAGCGTCCCTCGACGTCATGGTGCAGCGTGCGGCCCGAGCGCAACGGCACGAAGATCATGTCGCGCTTGGCCGATTCGGTCGCCTTGCGGATCGCCTCCGGCACTTCGCGCGCCTTGCCGTGGCCGAAGCCGACGCGGCCCTTCTGGTCGCCGACGACAACGAGTGCTGCAAAGCCGAAGCGCCGGCCGCCCTTGACGACCTTGGCGACACGGTTGATGTGGACGAGCTTGTCGACCATGCCGTCGTCGCGCTCTTCGCGATCACGGCCACGGCCGCCATCCCTACGTTCCTGTGCCATATCCTGTTCCTTGTTTTTTTCCGGAAGCACGGTTGATGATGATATCCGGCGGCCTCTGTGGGTCGCCGGGGCGAATTTCGTTTTTAGAAGCTCAGACCACCTTCACGTGCAGCCTCGGCAAGCGCCTTGACGCGGCCGTGGTAGATGTAGGCGCCGCGGTCGAAGACGACTTCCTTGACGCCGGCCTTCGAGGCACGCTCGGCGATCAGCTTGCCGATGGCAGCTGCGGCCGCGGTGTCGGCGCCGGTCTTGAGCGAGCCCTTGAGCTCCTTCTCAAGCGTCGAAGCAGCCGCGATGGTGTGGCCCTTGGCGTCGTCGATCACCTGGACATAGATGTTCTTCGACGTGCGATGGACCGACAAACGCGGACGATCGCCGGCAACCTTTTTGATCTGGCGGCGGACGCGCTGAGCGCGGCGTTGGGTGGATTCTTTCGAGCCCATGATATCAGTTCCTTGCCTTCAAAAAACGGGGGCAACCATATGCGGTAGGACGAGCCTCCCGCGACCGCTCCCCGCGGCGTTAAAATTACTTCTTCTTGCCTTCCTTGCGGACGATCTTCTCGCCAGCATAGCGAACGCCCTTGCCCTTGTAGGGCTCGGGGCTGCGGTACTCGCGGATCTCGGCGGCAACCTGGCCGACCTGCTGCTTGTCGATGCCGGTCACGGTGATTTCCGTCGGCTTCGGCACCGAAATCGTCACGCCCTGCGGCGTCTCGTAGACAACGTCGTGGCTGAAGCCGAGCGCCAGCTGCAGGTTCTTGCCTTGCATCGCGGCGCGATAGCCGACGCCGGTGATCTCGAGCTTCTTTTCGAAGCCGTCCTTGACGCCCTGCAGGATGTTGACGATCTGCGTGCGCGACATGCCCCATTTGGAACGGGCGGTCTTGGTCTGGTCGCGCGGCTGGACAGCGATCTCGCTGCCTTCCATCTTGACCAGCACTTCGTCGTTCACCACGAACTTCAGCTCGCCCTTCGGACCCTTCGCCGTCACGGTCTGGCCGTTGACGGTCGCGGTCACGCCCTGCGGCAGCGAAACGGGTTTCTTTCCAATACGAGACATTCTGTTGTCCTCGTCACTTCTCTTGTTTCAGGTCTCGGTTTTCGGGACTTGATCCCGAAAGCCGGATTCCAACGGGTCACATACCAGATCAGAAGATCTGGCAGAGGATTTCCCCGCCGACATTCTGTTCGCGCGCTTCGTGGTCGGCCATCACACCCTTCGGCGTCGAAAGAATGGCGATGCCGAGGCCGTTGGCGACGTGTGGTATCGACTTGGCCGAAACGTAGACGCGGCGGCCGGGCTTCGAGACCCGGGCGATTTCGCGCACCACCGGCGCACCGTCGAAATACTTCAGCTCGATCTCGATTTCGGACTTGCCGTTGTCGAAGTCGGTCTGGCTGTAGTCGCGGATATAGCCTTCGGCCTTCAGCACGTCGAGGACACGGGTGCGCAGGCGCGAAGCCGGCGTCGAAACGCTCGACTTCTTACGGCCATACGCGTTGCGGATGCGGGTCAGCATATCGCCGAGAGGATCGCTCAATGACATCTTATGTCCTCCTTACCAGCTCGACTTGACCAGGCCCGGGATCTGGCCGTTATTGCCGAGATCACGAAGCGCGATACGCGATACTTTGAGCTTGCGATAATAGGCACGCGGACGTCCGGTGACTTCGCAGCGGTTGCGGATGCGGGTCTTGGCCGAGTTGCGCGGCAGCGCCGAAAGCTTCAGCTGAGCGCGGAAGCGCTCTTCCATCGGCTTGGACTGATCCATGATGATCGCCTTGAGCACCTTGCGCTTGGCAGCGAACTGGTCCGCAAGCTTGCGGCGCCTGTTGTTCTTCTCGACTGAGCTGGTCTTTGCCATTTCAGATTTTTCCTTTTCTCGCTGCCGTTACTGGCGGAAGGGGAAGTTGAAGGCCTTGAGCAATGCCCTGGCTTCGTCGTCCGTCTTCGCAGTCGTACAAACGATGACGTCCATGCCCCAGATCTGATCAACCTTGTCGTAGTTGATCTCCGGGAACACGATGTGTTCCTTGATGCCCATGGCATAGTTGCCACGGCCATCGAAGCTCTTCGGGTTGAGCCCGCGGAAGTCGCGGACGCGCGGCAGTGCGATGTTCACGAGGCGGTCGAGGAACTCGTACATGCGTTCCTTGCGCAGCGTGACCTTGGCGCCGATCGGCATCTTCTCGCGGACCTTGAAGCCGGCGATCGAGTTGCGGGCGCGGGTGACAACGGCCTTCTGGCCGGCGATCATTGCAAGGTCCTCCGCCGCGATCGAAGGCTTCTTCGAATCGCCGGTCGCCTCGCCGACGCCCATGTTCAACACGATCTTGTCGATGCGCGGAACCTGCATCTCGTTCTCGTAGCCGAACTGCTCCTGCAGCGCCTTGCGAATGGTCTCGTTGTAGACCTGCTTGAGGCGCGGCGTGTTCTGGGCAGTTGCCTGCTTGGTTTGAGCCTTAGCCATTGATGACTTCTCCCGAGCGCTTGGCGACGCGCACCTTCTTGCCGTCCTTCTGGAAGATGAAGCCGACGCGGGTCGGCTTGCCATCCTTGGGGTCGGCCAGCGCGATGTTCGACAGCTGGATCGGCGCTTCCTTGGTGATGATCCCGCCCTCTTGGGACTGGGACTGCTTCTGATGACGACGGATCAGGTTGACGCCGCGCACCAGCGCGGTGTCGTCCTTCGGCTGCACCGAAAGGACTTCGCCCGAACGGCCCTTGTCCTTGCCGGCCAGCACGACGACCTTGTCGCCTTTTCTAATCTTTTGCATTGGTCCGGCTCCTTACAGCACTTCAGGCGCGAGCGAGATGATCTTCATGTGGTTCTTGGCGCGGAGTTCGCGCGGAACCGGTCCGAAGATACGCGTGCCGATCGGCTCTTTCTTGTTATCGACGAGAACGGCTGCGTTCTTGTCGAAACGGATCACGCTGCCGTCCGGGCGGCGGATGTCCTTGGCCGTGCGAACCACGACCGCCTTCATCACATCGCCCTTCTTGACGCGGCCGCGCGGGATGGCTTCCTTGATCGACACCACGATGATGTCGCCCACGGAAGCGTATTTCCGCTTCGAGCCGCCCAGCACCTTGATGCACATGACACGACGGGCGCCGGAATTATCCGCGACGTCGAGGTTTGTTTGCATCTGAATCATGACTGGCCGCCTTCTTCTTTTCTAACGGGACGGGTTTCTCACCCCTCCCCGGTCTGTCCAAAATTCGTTTCGTTAGCCCCGATCAGGCCTGGTCCGAAGACACCACGACCCAGCGCTTGTCCTTGGAAATCGGCTTCGATTCCTGGATGAACACCTGATCACCGACCTTGTGGGCGTTGTTCTCGTCGTGCGCCTTGTACTTCTTGGTCATGCGCACGGTCTTCTTCATCACGGGATGCGTGAAGCGCCGTTCGACCTTGACGACAACCGTCTTCTCGTTCTTGTCGCTGACGACGGTGCCCTGCAGAATGCGCTTTGGCATGGTTTTCGTCCTTAAGCCTTCTTGGCCGCGGACTTTTCCGCAGCGATGGTCTTGATACGCGCAATGTCCTTGCGGACCTGCCTCACGCGCGCGGTCTTCTCAAGCTGGCCGGTGGCCTTCTGGAAGCGCAGGTTGAACTGCTCCTTCTTCAGGCTGGCCAGGTCGTCGGTCAGCTGGTCCTGCGTCTTGGTCCGGATGTCTTCGGCTTTCATGATCAGCCCGTCCTTATTCTGCGATGCGCTGTACGAAGCGCGTCCTGACCGAGAGCTTGGCCGCGCCGAGACGCAGCGCCTCACGGGCGGTTTCTTCGTTGACGCCGTCGATCTCGAACATGATGCGACCCGGCTTGACGCGTGCCGCCCAGTAGTCGACGGCGCCCTTGCCCTTACCCATACGGACTTCAGTCGGCTTCGACGTAACCGGCACGTCCGGGAAGATACGGATCCACACCCGGCCGGCGCGCTTCATCTCGCGGGTGATCGCGCGGCGAGCCGCCTCGATCTCACGCGCGGTGACGCGATTCGGCTCAAGCGCCTTCAGCCCGAAACCACCGAAATCCAGGTTGGTGCCGCCCTTGGCGGTACCGTGGATGCGGCCCTTGAACTGCTTGCGGAACTTTGTGCGCTTTGGCTGCAGCATCGTTCTAACTCCAAATTCCTGACTGTCTTACGCGTTTTCGCGACGGCGACCGCGCTCGCGCTCACCACCACCATGCGCATGATCGCCCTCGGTGGCGCGGCGCTCCGAAGCCATCGGGTCGTGCTCGAGGATCTCGCCCTTGAACACCCAGACCTTGACGCCGCAGATACCGTAGGCCGTATTCGCCTCGGCCGTGCCGTAGTCGACATCGGCGCGCAGCGTATGCAGCGGCACGCGGCCTTCGCGATACCATTCCATGCGCGCGATCTCGGCGCCGCCGAGACGGCCGGCGCAGTTGATGCGGATGCCTTCGGCACCCAGGCGCATCGCCGACTGGACGGCGCGCTTCATGGCGCGGCGGAACGCGATGCGGCGCTCGAGCTGCTGGGCGATCGACTGGGCGACCAGGGTCGCGTCGATCTCCGGCTTGCGCACTTCGACGATGTTCAAATGCGTCTCGGACTTGGTCATCTCCATCAGCTTCTTGCGAAGCTTCTCGATGTCGGCGCCCTTCTTGCCGATGATCAGGCCCGGACGCGCCGCATGGATGGTGACGCGGCACTTCTTGTGCGGACGCTCGATCACGACCTTCGAGATCGCAGCCTGCTTGAGTTCCTTCTCAAGATATTTGCGGATCTTGATGTCCTCGTGCAGCAGCTTGCCGTATTCGCCGGTGTTCGCGAACCACCGCGAATCCCAGGTGCGGTTGATGCCGAGACGCAGACCGATCGGATTGACTTTCTGGCCCATTATGCGGCCTCCCCTTTTTCTTCGACTTCACGAACGACGATCGTGAGGTGCGAGAACGGCTTCTCGATACGGCTGGCGCGACCACGGCCACGGGCATGGAACCGCTTCATGACAATCGACTTGCCGACATAGGCTTCCGCCACGATCAGCGCATCGACGTCGAGGTCGTGGTTGTTTTCCGCGTTGGCGATCGCCGATTCCAGCGTCTTCTTGACCGTGCCGGAAATCCGCTTGGCCGAGAATTCGAGGTCGGAAAGCGCTGTCGCGACCTTCTTGCCGCGGATCAGCGCGGCAACCAGGTTCAGCTTCTGCGGGCTGATACGGATCGTGCGCAACACGGCGCGCGCTTCGTTGTCAGCAAGCCTGCGCGGAGCTTTGGCCTTGCCCATGATTATTTCCTCTTCGCCTTCTTATCCGCGCCGTGACCGTAATAGGTCCGGGTCGGAGCGAATTCACCGAACTTGTGACCGACCATGTCCTCGTTCACCGAGACGGGAACGTGTTTCTGGCCGTTGTAGACACCGAAGGTGAAGCCGACGAACTGCGGCAGGATGGTGGAGCGGCGGCTCCACATCTTGATCACCTCATTGCGACCACCTTCACGAACCTTGTCCACCTTCTTCAGAAGGTAGCCGTCGATGAAGGGGCCTTTCCAAATCGAACGAGTCACTTGGCGTTACCTCTTCTTAGCTCTTGCGCTGATGGCGCGAGCGCAGGATGAACTTGTCGGTCGCCTTGTTGGACCGCGTCTTCTTGCCCTTGGTCGGCTTGCCCCAGGGCGAAACCGGATGGCGGCCACCCGAGGTGCGGCCTTCGCCGCCGCCATGCGGATGGTCGACCGGGTTCATGGTCACGCCGCGATTGTGCGGACGTTTGCCACGCCACACGGTGCGGCCAGCCTTGCCGTCATTGATGTTACCGTGGTCTGGGTTGGACACGGCGCCGACAGTGGCCATGCAGGAGCCGTGGACGACACGCTGCTCGCCCGAATTGAGGCGCAGGATCGCCATGCCCTGGTCGCGGCCGACGAGCTGGCCATAACCACCGGCCGAACGGGCGACCTGAGCGCCCTTGCCGGGCTTCAGCTCGATATTATGGACGATCGTGCCGACCGGCATCGAGGCCAGCGGCATCGCATTGCCCGGCTTCACGTCGACCGATTCACCGGCCACGATCTTGTCGCCGGGAGCCAGACGCTGCGGGGCGATGATGTAGGACAGCTCGCCATCGTCGTACTTGATCAGCGCGATGAAGGCGGTGCGGTTCGGATCGTACTCGATACGCTCAACCGTACCGACGACGTCGAACTTGCGGCGCTTGAAGTCGATGATGCGGTAGGTGCGCTTGTGACCGCCGCCGATGAAGCGGGCCGTGATGCGGCCGTAATTGTTGCGGCCGCCCGACTTGGTCAGGCCTTCGGTCAGGCCCTTGACGGGCTTGCCCTTGTAGAGGCCCGAGCGGTCGACGATGACCAGCTGACGGGTGCTCGGCGTTACCGGGTTGAATTTTTTCAGTGCCATTGTTCTGTCCTCGCGACCTTGCTCAGAGACCCGTCGCGACGTCGATCGACTGGCCGTCGGCCAGCGTCACAACCGCCTTCTTGACGTCGCTCTGGCGGCCGATCGTGCCGCGGAAGCGCTTGATCTTGCCCTTGCGGACAAGCGTGTTCACAGCCATCACCTTGACGCCGAACAGCGCTTCGACGGCGGCCTTGATTTCCGGCTTCGACGCCTTCTTGGCGACATTGAAGACGACCTGGTTCTGCTCGGAAGCCATGGTCGACTTTTCGGTGATCGCCGGCGAGACGATCACGTCGTAGTGACGAAGGTCGGTCATTTGAAGCGCTCCTCGAGAGCCTCGACGGCGGCCTTGGAAAGGACCAGCGTGCCGCGGCGCAGAATGTCGTAGACGTTGATGCCCTGGATGGGCAGCACGTCGATGTTCGGGATGTTGGTCGCGGCCAGCTTGAAATTCTTGTCAAGCTCGGCGCCGCCGATCACCAGGGCGTTGCTCAGGCCCAGCGTCGCGAAATTCGCGATCAGTGCCTTGGTCTTGGCCTCGGTCAGCTTCAGCTCGTCGATGATGATGATCGACGCGCTTTTGGCCTTGGCCGAAAGCGCATGCTTGAGACCGAGCGCACGCACCTTCTTCGGCAGATCGTGCTCGTGGCTGCGCACGACCGGGCCGTGGGCCTTGCCGCCGCCGCGGAACTGCGGAGCGCGAGCCGAATGGTGACGGGCGCGGCCGGTACCCTTCTGCTTGTACATCTTGGCGCCGGTGCGGGCGATTTCCGCGCGGCCCTTGGCCTTGTGCGTGCCCTGCTGCTTCTTGGCGAGCTGCCAGCGCACGACGCGCTGCAGGATGTCCTCGCGCGGATCAAGGCCGAAAATCTCTTCGGAGAGCTTCAGCTTACCGGCGTCCTTGCCGCCAAGCGTTGTAATCTTGAGGTCCATTATTCCGCTCCCTCTGTGGCCGGGGCCTCGTTCTTGGCGGCACCATCGGTTGCAACGGCGCGGATCGCGGCGGGCTTCGGCGCATTGGCCGGAAGCGCCACCTTGGCCGCATCGCGGACCAGGATCCATGCACCCTTCGAACCCGGGACCGCACCGCGGATCAGGATCAGGCCACGATCGGCGTCGGTCGAGACGACCTCGACATTCTGCGTGGTGACGCGGGTGTCACCCATGTGTCCGGCCATATGCTTGCCCTTGAACACCTTGCCCGGATCCTGGCGCTGGCCGGTCGAGCCGTGTGTACGGTGCGACACCGAGTTGCCGTGCGTCGCGCGGCCGCCACCCATGTGGTGCCGCTTGATGACGCCCTGGAAACCCTTGCCGATCGTGGTTCCCGTCACATCGACCTTCTGGCCGACGACGAAATGCTCGACGGTGATCTCGGCGCCGACATCGATCATGTTGTCGGCGGAGACGCGGAACTCGGCAACCTTGGCCTTGGGCTCGACGGAAGCGGTCGCGAAATGGCCGCGCATCGCCTTCGACGTGTTCTTCACCTTGGCAAGGCCAACGCCGAGCTGGACGGCGGTATAGCCGTTCTTCTCCTGCGTGCGCTGCGCCACGACCTGGCAGTTCTCCATCTGGAGAACAGTGACGGGAACATGTTCCCCGGCATCGTTGTAGATGCGGGTCATTCCCACCTTCTTTGCAATCACACCTGAACGCATCGGTTCAATTCCTTTAGAGTTCCCTGTCGGGGCTGTCGCCCCTCCACGCCTCTTGTTCCTTCAGAGTTCCGGGTCGCCCCGCTGACCTCTGGTTTCTTAGAGCTTGATCTCGACGTCGACACCGGCGGCCAGGTCGAGCTTCATCAAAGCATCGACCGTCTGCGGGGTCGGGTCGACGATGTCGAGCAGACGCTTGTGCGTGCGCATCTCGAACTGCTCGCGGCTCTTCTTGTCGACGTGAGGCGACCGGTTGACCGTGAACTTTTCGATCCGCGTCGGCAGCGGAATTGGGCCGCGGACGTTGGCGCCGGTGCGCTTGGCGGTCGACACGATTTCCCGTGTCGAGGCGTCGAGCACCCGGTGATCAAACGCCTTCAGGCGGATGCGGATATTCTGTCCGTTCATGCGTCACTTCCTTGTTCTGGCGCGGCGCGGGCAGCGCCCGCGACAGATCGGTTTAAGTCCAAATTACTCTTTGATGGTGACGACGATGCCGGCACCGACGGTGCGGCCGCCTTCACGGATGGCGAAGCGCAGCTTCTCTTCCATGGCGATCGGCACGATCAGCTCGACATCGACGGTGATGTTGTCGCCCGGCATCACCATCTCGGTGCCTTCCGGCAGCGACACGATGCCGGTCACGTCCGTCGTGCGGAAATAGAACTGCGGACGATAGTTGGTGAAGAACGGCGTATGGCGGCCGCCCTCGTCCTTGGTCAGGATGTAGGCTTCGGCAACGAACTTCTTGTGCGGCTTGACGGTGCCGGGCTTGGCCAGGACCTGGCCGCGCTCGACGCCTTCACGGTCGACACCGCGCAGCAGCGCGCCAATGTTGTCGCCGGCCTGACCCTGGTCGAGCAGCTTGCGGAACATCTCGACGCCCGTGCAGGTCGTCTTGGTGGTCGGACGGATGCCGACGATCTCCAGCTCCTCGCCGACCTTGACGACGC
>NZ_JAMYUV010000019.1:0-92148 GCF_040323405.1 Mesorhizobium sp. M0048
ATATATCGACCTGGAACAGAGAACCTTGCAGACCATCGACAACCCGTTCGGCACGAGGTTGTCACCCATGTCTTAGGTACATTCTGTTACCCATGTCTCCGGGCCGTACCTGTTTTTTCTGGTCGGAGTGGCAGGATTTGAACCTGCGACCCCATCGTCCCGAACGATGTGCGCTACCAGGCTGCGCTACACTCCGTGACCAGACCGCGGGCTTATAGCCGCCGCGTTTGGTTACTGCAAGCGCCAATGGAGACGCTTCTGTCGCATTTCTTTCGCTTTCGCCGCCACGTCATACAGGTTTCAGTTTCCTGTCGCACAAACACGGCTTAAAGGGCTTCTGGGTAACCGTCGCCTTGCCTCGAAGCACCTGATTCAGCAGCCTGGAGTTTGCAGCCTTGTCGATGAAGATCGTTAGCGATGTCAGACCAAACACTTTTGAGTTTGAAACCTCGGCACTGATCAAGCCGTCCGGGTTTCGCGAATATGATGCGCGCTGGTGGTTCGGCCATCCCGGCTCGAACGAAACGCCGGAACTCAATCTGATCGGCGTCCAGGCGCTCGGCATGGGGCTCGGCACGCTGATCCGTCGCCTGGGTGCCGGGCCCGACATCGTCACCGGTCACGATTTCCGCTCCTATTCGCTTGCCATAAAGCTGGCGCTGGTTTCCGGGCTGATGGCAGCCGGCGCACGGGTCAAGGATGTCGGGCTGGCCCTGTCGCCGATGGCTTATTTCGCCCAGTTCGCGCTCGACACCCCGTCCGTCGCCATGGTCACTGCCTCGCACAACGAGAATGGCTGGACCGGCGTCAAGATGGGCGCGGCGCGCCCGCTGACTTTTGGTCCGGAGGAGATGAGTGCGTTGAAGGCGATCGCGCTGTCCGGCGATTTCGATCTTGTCGGTGGCGGCTCCTATGACTTCGTTGCGGACTTCCGCAAAACCTACCTTGACGATCTGACAGCGGGAAAGCGTATCTCCAGGAAGCTCAAGGTGGTGGCCGCTTGCGGCAACGGCACCGCTGGGGCTTTCGCTCCCGAGGCACTGGAAAGGATCGGCTGCGACGTGATCCCACTCGACGTCGAGCTCGATCATACATTTCCCAATTACAATCCAAACCCCGAAGACATGCAGATGCTGCACGCCATTCGCGACAAGGTGCTGGAAACGGGCGCCGATGTTGGGCTCGGTTTCGACGGCGACGGCGATCGCTGCGGCGTGGTCGACAATGAAGGCAACGAGATCTTCGCCGACAAGGTCGGTGTCATGCTGGCGCGCGACATTTCGCACCTTTATCCCGGCTCGACTTTCGTCGTCGACGTCAAGTCGACCGGATTGTTCATGACTGACAAGGTGTTGCGGGAAAATGGGGCGGTCACCGACTATTGGAAAACCGGTCACTCCTATATCAAACGGCGCGTCGCCGAACTCGGCGCCGCCGCCGGTTTCGAGAAATCGGGCCATTTCTTCTTCAATCCGCCGATCGGCCGCGGTTATGACGATGGCCTGGTAACGGCCATCGCCATCTGCCAGATGCTGGATCGCAGCCCGCAAAGCAGCATGGCCGACCTCTATCGCGATCTGCCGCTGACCTTCGGCACGCCGACCATGTCGCCACACTGCGCCGACGAGCTCAAATACGGCGTCGTCGAGCGCGTCGTAGGCGATTTTCGCAAGATGAAGAACGACGGCGCGGTCTTCGCCGGCCAGAAGATCGCCGAACTGATCACCGTCAACGGCGTAAGGGTCGTGGCGGAGGACGGCACCTGGGGCCTGGTGCGGGCATCCTCGAACAAGCCGGAGCTTGTGGTGGTGGTGGAGAGCCCGGTATCATCCGAGCGGCGCCGGCAGATGTTCGAAGCCGTCGATGCGGTGCTGCGCCGCAGCCCCGAAGTCGGCGCCTACAACCAGACCTTTTGAGCGGGGCTCGTTTTCATGACCGAACGGATCGTCAGTTTTGTGATGAGTGGCGGCGTCGGCTCGCGGCTGTGGCCGCTGTCGCGCGAGGATAATCCCAAGCAGTTCCATGATTTCTCCGGCGACGGCTCGATGCTGGCCAAGACGCTGCGTCGGCTGACCGCGCGGCCGGAGGGCGAAACGCCGGTCTTCCTGATTGCCTCGGAAAGGCACGCCGACCGCGTTCATGCCGATATTGCCGGTCACGAGCTTTCCGGCGGCGGCCCGCTGTTCGAGCCGACCGGCCGCAACACTGCCGCGGCCGTTGCCCTGGCAAGCCTGCGCACCTGGTCGGAATTCGGCGACAGCCTGGTGCTCGTGGTGCCGTCCGACCATGAGATCGCGACGGCGCAGCAATTCTGGCGGAGCGTCGAAGCCGGTACCGCGGCGGCGCGCGAGGGCAGGCTGGTGGTTTTCGGCATCAAGCCCGCGCAACCCGAGACCGGCTACGGCTACATCGAGGTGGCCGGCGAGCGGGACGGCATCTGCGACGTCTCGCGTTTCGTCGAAAAACCCGATCTCGCCACGGCGCAGAGCTATCTCGAGGCCGGTAACTTCTATTGGAACACAGGCATCTTCCTGTTTCGCGCCAGCGCCATGCGCGACGCATTCATGGCTTTCCAGCCCGACATCTGGAGCGCCACCGAGGCTGCCTATCAGGCGGCGACATCAGACCTTTCGGGCCTCTACATGCCTCTGGAGCTCTATGCCGCCATCCCATCGACATCGATCGACTATGCGATCATGGAGCGCGCCAGCGGCATCGCCATGGTGCCGGCGGGCTTTCGCTGGAACGATCTCGGCTCCTGGCAATCGCTGCTCGACGTCGGCCCCTCCGACAGACAGGGCAATGTCATCGTCGGCGATGTTGTCGCCATCGATTGCGAGAACTCCTATATCCGCAGCGATGGTCGCCTCCTGTCGGCCATTGGCCTGAAGGACGTCGCCATCGTGTCGACCGCCGACGCCACTTTCGTCGCGCCGGTGAGCCACAGCCAGAATGTCAAAAAAATAGTCGAGCAGCTCGAAAAGAGCGGTCGCCTTGAGACCAGGTTCACGCCCGCCGACGATCGCGTCATCGAAAGCGGCGCCTGGCAGCGCCGCGTGCACCATTGGCTGTTCGAGGAGACGGTGCCGTTGTGGTCGACGGTCGGCGTCGATGAGCGCCATGGCGGTTTCCACGAAGCGCTCGGCTTCGATGCCGCCCCGCTGATGAAACCCAAACGCATGCGCACGCAGGCCAGGCAGATCTACGCCTTCGCCGTCGCCAAGGCGCGCGGCTGGAACGGCCCGGCCGATCGGCTGATCAGCCACGGCCTCGAATTCATGGCCAGGCACGGACGTACCGACAATGGCGGCTGGGTACGCACCCTCAACATCGACGGCACCGTCGCCGACGGCGCCGAGGATGCTTACGATCATTCCTGCGTGCTCCTGGCGCTGGCGCATGCCCATATGTGCGGCAATCCCGATGCGTTGCGGCTTGGCGAGGAGACCTTTGCGTTCATCGACGCGCATCTCGAGGACGAACGCCTGACCGGCTTCCGCGAGACCTCGAGCGGCGAGGGCGAGCGCCGCTCCAACCCGCACATGCATCTGCTCGAGGCGTTCCTGGCCTGGCATCAGGCGACCGGCGAGCGCGCTCATCTCCGCCGCGCCGCGCGCATCGTCGATCTGTTCCGCAGCCATTTCTTCGACCCGGAAAGCTGGACCCTTGGCGAGTATTTCGACCATGAATGGCGGCCGGCCCCTGGCGAGAAGGGCACCTGGACCGAACCGGGCCATCATTTCGAATGGGCCTCGCTGCTGGTCGACTTCGCCGGTCGCAGCCGCCAGAGCGACTTGACCGGCCTCGCCAGGAAGCTCTACGCGTCGGCGATCGCCAATGGCCTGAACCGCGCCACGGGCCTCGCCTACGGCGCCGTCTAGCGGCAAGGACAGCCCCGAGACCCCCGCTAGCGCAGCAGGCCGCAGGCCGCACCGATCAAGGCGGCCATAGCGCGGGACGGTTCGGGGGGTCCCGACCTGAAGCCGGAAATCGAGGCGCGGGTCGGCCGGCTGTTCCGCTGGCACATCAATCCGGCACCGCTCGGCCTGTGGATCGACCGCATCGACGAGCGTGGCCGCTCGCTGGCAAACGAGGTGCCGGCCAGCATCTTCTATCATCTCGTCTGCGCGCTGACCCAGTATCTCGACGGCACGGCCCGCAAGGATCAGTACGGGCTGGCGACATCCCCGGTCTCGACATAGACCGACTTCAGCTGCGAATAGAGTGCTAGCGCCGCGAGCGAGTTCTCGCGGCCGATGCCGGACTGCTTGAAGCCGCCGAAGGGGATTTCGACCGGCGTCAGATTGTAGGCGTTGATCCAGCAGGTGCCGGCCTGCAGTTCGGCGATGACACGATGGGCGCGCGCCAGGTCGCGGGTGAACACGCCGGCGGCGAGGCCGAATTCGGTATCGTTGGCGCGCTCGATCACCTCGTCCTCGCTGTCGAACTTCAGCACGCTCATCACCGGCCCGAAAATCTCCTCGCGCGCTATGCGCATCATGTCGGTGACACCGGTGAACACCGTCGGCTCGACGAAGAAGCCACCCTGGAAACCCTGCAGCGAAGGCACATTGCCGCCGCAGGCGAGCACCGCGCCATCCTGCTTGCCGGCCTCGATGTAAGAGACCACCTTGTCGTGCTGCGCCCTCGAGACCAGCGGCCCCATCTGCGTGTCCGGATCGAGCGGATCGCCGATGCGGATTTTCTTCGTCCGTTCGGTCAGCCTCTCGACGAAACAGTCATGGATGCCGCTCTGCACGAAGACCCGCGTGCCGTTGGAGCAGATCTGGCCGGTCGAATAGAAATTGCCGAGCATCGCGCCGCCGATGGCATTTTCGAGGTTGGCGTCTTCGAAGACGATCAGCGGCGACTTGCCGCCGAGCTCCATCGTCGCGTGCTTCATCTTCGAGCCGGCGAGCGACAGCACCTTGCGGCCGGTCGGCACCGAGCCGGTCACCGAGACCTTGGCGACGACATCGTGGCCGACAAGGCCGGCGCCGACATCGCCAAAACCCTGCACGACATTGAACAGCCCGTCCGGCAGGCCGGCCTCGGTGTAGATTTCGGCGAGCGCCAGTGCTGAGAGCGGGGTGTTCTCCGAGGGCTTGAACACCATCGCATTGCCCATGGCGAGGGCCGGTGCGGATTTCCAGCCGGCGATCTGGATCGGGTAGTTCCAGGCGCCGATGCCGACGCAGACGCCAAGCGCCTCGCGCCTGGTATAGGCAAAGGGTCCGCCGAGATCGACAGCCTCGCCATTAAAGGCGGCAACGGCGCCGCCGAAATATTCCAGGCAGTCGGCCGCCGACGGGGCGTCAGCAACCAGCGTCTCCTGGATAGGCTTGCCGGTATCCAGCGTCTCGATGCGCGCCAGATCGGCATTGCGCGCGCGCAAAATGTCGGCGGCACGGCGCAGGATGCGGCCGCGTTCGACCGGCTTCAGCCGCGCCCAGGCGGGTTGTGCCGCACGCGCCGCCTCGATCGCGAGCTCCAGCACGTTCGGCGTCGCCGAGCGCAGCATGGCGATGGTCTCTCCGGTTGCCGGATAGATGACCGGCAGCGCTGCGCCGCGCTCGTCGTCGATATAGCGGCCGTTGACATAATGCGATGCCGTTGGCTGGGCGCGCATGACTGTTCTCCAAATCGTCTTGTCGCGGCATGCGGAATATGCGTCCGCCGGATCATGGCCTATCTGTCCGACACCTGCCAGCGCGGATTGATCCATGGTTCCTGGTTGGAAGGTGGCAGCGGCGTGCGCCCGAGAATGTGGTCGGCGGCCTTCTCGCCAGTCATGATCGACGGCGCGTTGAGATTGCCGTTGGTGACGCGCGGGAAGATCGAGGAATCGGCGACCCGCAGCCCTTCAACGCCAATGACGCGGCATTCCGGATCGACCACGCTCATCGCATCATCGGCACGGCCCATCTTGCAGGTGCCGCAAGGGTGGTAGGCGCTTTCGGCGTGGTCGCGAATGAAGGCGTTGAGGTCGTCGTCGGACTGCACATGCGAGCCCGGCGACAGTTCCTTGCCGCGGTACGGATCGAAGGCCGCTTGCCCGAAGATCTCGCGGGTCAGCCGGATGCAGTGGCGGAACTCCTTCCAGTCGTCCGGATGCGACATGTAGTTGAAGCGGATCACCGGCTTCGATTTGGGATCGGGCGAGCGCAGCGTGACCGAACCGCGCGACTTCGACCGCATCGGCCCGACATGCGCCTGGAAACCATGCGCCTTGGCCGCCGCTTTGCCGTCATAGCGGACCGCGGCCGGGATGAAGTGATACTGGATATCGGGATAATCGACGCCAGCGCGCGAGCGCACGAAGGCGGCTGCCTCGAAATGGTTGGTAGCGCCGAGGCCGGATTTGAAGAACAGCCATTGTGCCCCGATCATCGCCTTCGAAAACGGATTCAGCACCGAGTTCAGCGTGATCGGCTTTGTCGATTCCTGCTGGATGTAGAGCTCCATATGATCCTGCAGATTGCGGCCGACGCCCGGCCGGTCGGCGATCACGGGAATGCCGTTCTCCCTAAGGTGCTGGCCGGGGCCGATGCCGGACAGCATCAGGATCTTGGGCGAGTTGATCGAGGACGCGGCAACGATCACCTCGCGCCGCGCTCTGACTACCTGAATCCGTTTGCGCGCTTCGATCTCGACGCCGGTGGCGCGTTGATTCTCGATGATCACCCGCCGGGCGAAACCCTTGACCAGGATGACATTTTTCCGCCTCAGCGCCGGCCTCAGATAGGCGCTCGCCGCCGACCAGCGACGGCCGCCGCGGATGGTCTGCTCCATCGGCCCAAAGCCCTCCTGCTTCGCGCCATTATAGTCGTCGGTCAGCTCGAAGCCGGCCTGACGGCCTGCCTCGACGAAGGCGCCATAGAGTGGGTTCGTCCTCGAGCCGCGCTGCACAGTCAGCGGGCCGCCATGGCCGCGCCAGCCATCCTCGCCGCCTGCGCTGTCCTCCATGCGCTTGAAATAGGGGAGCACGTCGGCAAACCCCCAGCCGGCCGCGCCCTGTTCGGCCCAGTGGTCGAAGTCGCGGGCATGGCCGCGCACATAGACCATGCCGTTGATCGAGGACGAGCCGCCGATGACCTTGCCACGCGGCGTCGCCAGCACGCGGCCACCGAGGTGCGGCTCGGGCTCGCTGGCAAAGCCCCAGTCGTAGAGGCTCATATTGAGCGGGATCGACAGCGCCGACGGCATCTGGATCAGCGGCCCAATATCGCTGCCGCCATATTCGATGACGATGACCGAATGCTTGCCCTCCTCCGACAGCCGGTAGGCCATGGCCGAGCCGGCCGAGCCGGAGCCGATAATGACGAAATCCGCTTCAAGCATGGTTCATGCGCGCCCGTGGTTCATATGCGCAATGAAATCGGCCAGCGAGACGTTGCCGCCGGTTGCCACTACGAGAACGGTCTTGCCGGTCGCGTCGACCTTACCGCCGAGCAACGCCGCCAGCGAAGCAGCGCCGGATGGTTCGAGCACCAGCTTCAGCCGCTCGAAGGCGATGCGCATGGCGCGCCGCACCGAGGCATCGTCGACGGTGACGCCGCGAACGCCGGCCGCCTTCACCGCTGCGAACGGCGCGTCGCCCGGCCGCCGCGACATCAGCCCGTCGCAGATCGATTTCGGCCCGATCGGCATGGTTTCGATGGCGCCATGCGCCAGCGACGAGCCCATGCCGTCAAAACCTTCGGGCTCGACGCCGATGATCTCCGTGGCGGGCGACAGGTAATGGAAGGCCAGCGAAACGCCCCCGATCAGGCCGCCGCCGCCGACTGAGCAGAACAAGAGATCGGCCTCCGCTTGCCTGGCGGCGAGCTGGTCGAGTGCCTCCAGCCCGGCACCGGCCTGGCCGGCGACGATCTCCGGATCGTCGAACGGGTGCAGCAGCGCCAGGCCTTCGCTCGAGGCGATCTCGCGCGCCTTGGCGGCGGCGACTTCCTCACGCGCGCGCTCGCCATGGTCAGTCAGCACCACGCGCGCGCCGTAGCCCGATGTGGCGTCGCGCTTGGCGGCCGGCGCGTCGATCGGCATGACGATGGTGACGGGAATGCCAAGCGCTTCGCCTGCCGCCGCCAGCCCTTGCGCAAAATTGCCGGAGGAGTAGGCGACGACGCCCTTTTTGGTTTCGTCAGGCGAGAGCTTCTTCAGCCGCCAGTAGGCGCCGCGCACCTTGAACGATCCGGCCCATTGCAGCGATTCGGCCTTAACGAAGACGCGGGCAGCGCCGGTCTCGCGGGCGAGTGCCGCCGATTCCAGCAGCGGCGTGACCTGCGTTGCCTTGGAGGTGACGGCATAGGCCTGCCTGAGATGGTCGAGCGAGGGGACGAGACGGTCTGCCATCATTTGCCTCGCGGAAAGCGCTTCTGCTCTTCGAGCAGGTCGAGGTTCATATGGTTGCGCATGTAGCGCTCCGATGCCTTCTGCAGCGGCTGGAATTCCCAGGGATAATGGGTGCCGTTGCGCAGCGCCGGGTAGACCACCCAGCGGCGTGCCTGGCTGGCACGCACCGCGGCATCGAACGCCGCCATGTCCCAACGCGCCCGCACCTTGTCGGTGAAAGCGGCCACCAAAGCCGCATTGGCCGGATCGGCGGCGAGATTGGTCAATTCCCGCGGATCCGATTCAAGATCAAACAGTTGCGGCGGATCGATCTCGCAATGGATGAATTTGTAGCGGCCCTCGCGCATCGCCACCATCGGCGCGTTGGAGCCTTCGGCGGCATATTCCATCAGCACCGGCGCGGAGCGTTTCTTTCCGTTCAGCAACGGCAGCAGCGACTGGCCGTCGGTCCACGGCGCAATCGCGCTGATGTCGATGCCGGCGAGATCGCAAAGCGTCGGCGTCACGTCGAGGTTGGAAACCGGCGTCTCGATCAGCCCGGCGTGTACGCCCTTGCCGGCGATCATCAGCGGCACCCGCGCCGAACCTTCGAAAAAGCACATCTTGAACCACAGGCCGCGCTCGCCGAGCATGTCGCCGTGATCCGAGCAGAACAGGATGATCGTATCGTCGAGCATTCGCGTGCGCTCGAGTACCGACAGCAATTCGCCGACCTTGTCGTCGAGATAGGAGATGTTGGCGAAATAGCCGCGCCGTGCGCGGCGTATCTGCTCAGCGGTGATGTCGAACCTGTCATAGTCGCTGGCGCGGTAGAGCCGCTGCGAATGAGGGTCCTGCCTGTCGTAAGGAATGAAGCCGACCTCGGGCTCGAGCGCCGGGCAATCCTGGTAGAGGTCCCAGTAGCGCCGCCGTGCGACGTAGGGATCGTGCGGATGGGTGAAGGAAACCGTCAAGCACCAGGGCCGATGTGCGGCATCGTCGGAGACGCGGGCAAAATCGTAGAGCTTCTGCACCGCATGGAAGGCGACCTCGTCGTCATATTCCAGCTGGTTGGTGATCTCGGCGGTACCGGCGCCGCTGACGGAGCCGAGATTGTGATACCACCAGTCGATGCGCTCGCCGGGTTTGCGATAGTCGGGTGTCCAGCCGAAATCGGCCGGATAGATGTCGGTGGTCAGCCGCTCCTCGAAACCGTGCAACTGGTCCGGCCCGACGAAATGCATCTTGCCGGAGAGGCAGGTGTGATAACCTGCGGCGCGCAGATGATGGGCAAAGGTCGGGATCGAAGACGCGAATTCGGCGGCGTTGTCATAGACCCCGGTGCGTGACGGCAACTGGCCGCTCATGAATGCGGCGCGGCCCGGCGCGCAGAGCGGCGAGGCCGTGTAATTGTTGCAAAAACGCGCCGAACGCGCGGCGAGCGCCTTCAGATGCGGCGCGTGCAGGAAGTCCGCCGGCCCATCCGGAAACAGCGTTCCGTTGAGCTGATCGACCATGACGATCAGGATGTTGGGTCGCTTGGATGTCACTGCTTCTGCCGTCCGCTGAGCTTCGTTTCGAGATAGTCCTCGACCAGTGCAATCGCGGTCGCGGCATCGGGAACACCGTCCTTCAGCGCGCGCCTGATATAGAGCCCGTCGATCAGCGCCGCGGTCGCTTCGGCGACCCGATCGGCCTCGCTTCTCGGCAGGATGCCGGCCAGCCCGCTGAGCAGATTGGAATGCAGCCGGCGCGCATAGACCTTGAGCAGCCGGCGGAGTGCTGCCGATTTCTGCGCCTCGACATAGAAGGCGAGCCAGGCGGCGATCGTTTCGGGCTGGAACTGGATGTCGGAGAAATTGACCGCGACCACCGCCGAGACGCGCTGGCGCGCCGTGCCGGCCGCGCGAAGTGCGCAGCGCGTATCGGCGGTGAGTTCGCTGAGGATGTGCCGCATCGTCGCCAACAGCAATTCGTCCTTGACGCCGAAATAATGGTGGGCAAGCGCCGAGGACACGCCGGCGCGCCCGGCGATTTCCGACATCGTCACATCAAGCGAACCGCGCTCGCCGATCGCCGAGATCGTTGCGTCGATGAGCGCCCTGCGGCGCAACGGCTCCATTCCGAGTTTCGGCATTCCTGCTCCGGCCTGTTGGGACAAGATTATTTTTTATTGACGCATCAATCAACAAAAATCCAGCCTGATTTGCTGGCAAAAGCCAGGCACTATGACCAGATGATCAAGATCAAGCGATTGTGCGGTTCTGGCCCCTTCACGAAGCCGGCGGAACGGTTCATGCTTGAACAATGCTGAGGCGGGCCGCGACATACGTTGCCCGGCCCGCAGGATGGAGGTTGCCATGACAGCATGCATCGTCGGCTGGGCGCATTCGCGCTTCGGCAAGCTCGAAGGCGAGACGCTGGAGAGCCTGATCACCAAGGTGGCAGTCGAGGCGCTCGATCATGCCGGCATCGGTCCGGATGACGTCGACGAGATCGTGCTCGGCCACTTCAACGCCGGGTTTTCCGCCCAGGATTTCACCGCGAGCCTGGTCCTCCAGGCCGACGACCGCCTGCGCTTCAAGCCGGCGACCCGCGTCGAGAACGCCTGCGCCACCGGCTCGGCGGCGGTCAGGCAAGGCATCCGCGCCATCGACGCCAATGCCGCCCGTATCGTGCTGGTGGTCGGCGCCGAGCAGATGACGACGACGCCCGGTCCCGAGATCGGCAAGAACCTGCTCAAGGCCTCGTATCTGCCGGAGGACGGTGACACGCCGGCAGGCTTCGCTGGCGTCTTCGGCAAGATCGCCCAAGCCTATTTCCAGCGCTACGGCGACCAGTCGGATGCGCTGGCGATGATCGCCGCCAAGAACCACAAGAACGGCGTCGACAATCCCTACGCGCAGATGCGCAAGGATTTCGGCTACGAGTTCTGCCGGCAGGAAAGCGAAAAAAACCCCTTCGTCGCCGGTCCGCTGAAGCGCACAGACTGCTCGCTGGTGTCGGACGGTGCCGCCGCGCTTGTCCTTGCCGACACGGCCACGGCGCTGAAGATGCGCCGCGCCGTCGCCTTCCGCGCCAATGAGCATGTGCAGGATTTTCTGCCGATGTCGAAGCGCGACATTCTCGCCTTCGAAGGCTGCGAGCAGGCCTGGAACCAGGCGCTGAAGCAGGCGGGCGTGACGCTCGGCGACCTGTCCTTCGTCGAGACGCATGACTGTTTCACCATCGCCGAACTGATCGAGTATGAGGCGATGGGCCTGGCCAGGCCGGGCGAGGGCGCCAAGCTGGCCCTGGATGGCGAGACGGCGAAAGATGGAAGGCTGCCGGTCAATCCGTCTGGCGGGCTGAAGGCCAAGGGCCACCCGATCGGTGCCACCGGCGTATCGATGCATGTGCTGGGCGCGATGCAACTCGTCGGTGAGGCGGGCGGCATCCAGGTGCCGGGAGCAAAGCTCGGCGGCATCTTCAACATGGGTGGTGCCGCGGTCGCCAACTACGTTTCCATTCTCGACCGGATCAGATAAACCCGCCCGCATTTGCGGGAGGTGACATGACAAATCCGGTTCTGGTCGAGGTCTTGCGCGGCGCTCTCGTCGAGAGCGCCCATCGCGGCGCTGTTGCCGTCTTCGACGCCGACGGCAAGCCGGTCTGGGAGATCGGCGACACGGCACAGCCGGTGTTCCCGCGTTCGGCGGTCAAGGCGATCCAGGCGCTGCCGCTGGTCGAGAGCGGCGCTGCCGATGCCTACGGCTTCGGTGACCGGGAGCTGGCGCTGGCCTGCGCCTCCCATTCCGGCGAGCCGCCGCATGTCGAGCTGGCACGCGCCATGCTGGCGAAAGCCGGCCTCGACGAGACGGCACTCGAATGCGGCGCGCATTGGCCGTCGAGCCACGGGGCGACGCTGGCGCTTGCCCGCGCCGGCCGTGCGCCGAACACCTTGCACAATAATTGTTCCGGCAAGCACTCAGGCTTCCTATGCACCTGCGTTCACAGCGGCATCGCCCATCGTGGTTACGTCGAGGCTGGCCATGCCTCGCAGGAGATGGTGCGCGAAGCGATGCAGGCGGTGACCGGTGCTGCCCATGACGCCGATCACCGCGGCACCGACGGCTGCTCGATTCCGACCTATGCCGTGCCGCTGCGCAGCTTTGCCCTTGGCTTTGCCCGCATGGCGACAGGTGCCGGCTTCGAGCCGGTGCGCGCCCGGGCGGCGAAGCGGCTGCTTTCCGCCTGCATGGCCGAGCCGTTTTTCGTCGCCGGCACGGGCAGGTCCGACGTCGCGATGATGGAGGCCGCGCCGGGCCGGATTTTCGTCAAGGGAGGCGCCGAAGGTGTTTTTTGTGCAGCCGTTCCGGAGCTTGGCCTTGGCATCGCGCTGAAGTGCGACGATGGCGCCGGCCGCGCCGCTGAAGTGATGGTCGCAGCCGTGCTGGCTAAGCTTTTGCAAGCCGACCAGGCGCTCGCAGCGAAACTGACCGAACAGGCAAATCCGCCTATCGAAAGCCGGATCGGCGCCAAGGTCGGCGCGCTCCGGCCGACGGCCACCCTCAACTGACGTGGTTGCGCTCGACGGTCAAATGCGCGTAGCCGGCATTGCCTGATGCGGCGAGGTCACCGGTCACTCGCTCGGCCCAGCGTTGGCCGACGATCGCGCCGTTCTGGACTCGGTCGATGACATTGTCGGAGATGATTGCCGTTCCGGCACCTTCGACCACGGTCACGACGATGCCGGTCCCCGCCTTGCGGACGATGTTTCCCGTGGCGACCACATTGCGCATGAACGGTCCCCAGCCGATCTGCATGCCGTAGAGCGGCGCATTCTCGACGACATTGCCGGAAACGGTGGTGTCGGCCTCGACGCTGATGCCGACGCCGAAGCCGGGCGCGTCCGCAGGGTAGGGACCGCTGGTCGACAGATTGCGGACGATGTTGCCGGAGCACACGCCCATGCGGCCGCCTTCGTTGAAGTTGACGATCGAAATACCGTTCGCAGCACCATCGACGATGTTGTTGCCGATGACGGCGCCTTCGAACGAGAATTCGGAATACACGGCCGTCTCGCCCGAACGCGAGCAGGTGTTGCCGGTGATCTGCAAATTGCTGGAACTGTTGGCGCGGATCGCCGAGAACGCGCAATCCGAGACAATATTGCCGGAGATGATGACATTGCCGGCGCGGAACGCATTGATGCCGTTGCCGTTCTGGCCGGTTCCGCCGCTGCGCGCCTGGATGCGCTCGATCCGGTTGCCGCTGACGATGGTGCCGTCTTCCGCTGCCTGCCAGCGGTGCACGAGAATGCCGCCATTGGCGCAGTCGGAGACGCTATTGCCTGATATTTCCAGGCCATCGGCCTCGACCGAATAGATGCCGGCATCGGCCGCACCGGATATCTCCGAGCGCTCGATGCGGCCCGAGGCATGTTCGAGCGCCAGACTGTTCTTGCCGCTGCCGGTCATCTGGCAGTTGTCGACGACCAGATGGGCGATGCGGCGCAGATCGAGCAGGCCTTGCGTGTAGTCGCCCATCCAGCGGTTGCTGCCGTCGAACACCAGCCCGCTGAGTTCGATATGCTCGGCCCGTTCGGCCATAATGAGATGGCCATTGCCACCATAGACGATCCGCGATGCGCCCGGCACGCCGGACAGGCGCACCCGGCCGGGCAGCGACAGGTTGGAAACGATATAGATCCCCGGCGGCAGGAACACCGGCATGTCGCGGTCGTGCGCGTCGCGCAGCAGCTTGGCGAAAGCCTTGCTCTGGTCGTCAAGCGCGCCGGGCCGGACGCCGAGCTCGGTCGCGTTGATCGCCCCGCGCATCGCGGCTTTCTCGATGCCGGCCAGGTTTTTCGCCGCTGCTTTGCCGAGCGAAATCCCCATGACGGCAAAGCCGGCGGTCTGCGCAAGCAGCGTTCGTCTGTTCAACATCGGCACAGATCCTTGCGTCCAACGCTCACGCCGCAGGATTCGTGCCAGACTAGCCCGGTCGAACTCGTGGTGAAAATCTGACGCTTGGCCCCTATTCGATCCTCGTTGGCTCAGCGATCACCGCATTTACCCCGTTGAAGGCAAGTTGCAGGAATGTCTGGTCGATCTCCGCGGGGGACAGCTTCGTATCCCTCTCAAGCCACCAGTGCATCACTTCAAAGAACGCGCCAACGATGAAGCGTGTGGCGATCTCAAGTCTGGCCCCGCCTTGATCACCTTGGATATTCGCCAACTCATGGCGAACCTGCCTGCTTATCCAGCCGCGGATCTCTTCTGGCATTTCGCGCTTTTTCCCGCCCATCAGCGCACGGTGCATCTCCCGCGTGGCAAGAGCATGCTCGAACACCGGACCGCTGAAGGAAAAGCCCTTGGCGTTTCGCTGCGAATAGCGTTCGGCACCGTGCGCCTGCAAGGTCTTCAGATGGTCGTCGATCGTTGCTTTCCTCAAGCGGTCCTTGTCGGGATAGTGTGTGTAGAAAGTCGAGCGGCCGACATCGGCTTCCCTGCAGATATCCTCGACCGTGATCGCCGTATATCCCTTCTCGGCGGTCAGTCTGAAAAGCGCCTGCTGCAGTCGGCTGCGGGTCCTGGCGACCCGACGGTCGATCGGTCCGGCTGGCATCGGCAACATCCTTTTCCGGCCAAAGGACACCAAATCGTCCAGTATTGGGCGCGTCGGTGCGATGTGGCCAGTAAAACTGATACTGGACACACTGTCCAGTATCCTATGCTCTTGCGGAAGGCCCAGCGCGATGCCCGGCTGGCCGGAGATAAAGCAATGCACCAACGTCTTTTCGGAACAATAGTCGGAGGGCATGCGTTAGTCGCGCTCGTCAAAGTGGCCGTGGTGCTCGCGGCATTTTTCTCGTTGGGACAGGCAAATGCGGTCTTTTCCTTGGGAGTTCCCGTCCTCCTGCTTCATGCTGGTGCACTCGTCGTAGTCGCGAGCTTATTGATATGGCAAAGCGCTCACGGGCGGCTGTCCGGAAAGGACCGCAGACCGGCCGCCGGCGAGGAGAAGGCGCTGCATGTCGGCATCACGCTTCATTCCGCCGCCCTGTACGATATGCTGGCGTGGCTTCTGACCTTCGGTCGCGAACGTGCTTTTCGCGAAAGGATATTAAGCTTTGCGGAGCTGAAGCCGGGAGAAGTGGTCCTGGATGTCGGGTGCGGCACCGGCACCACCGCGCTCCTTGCCAGACAAAAGTGGCGCCGGAGGGGCGCGTGCACGGCGTCGACGCCTCCGCCGAAATGGTTGCGCGCGCGACGGCAAAGGCCCGGCGAGCCGGGCTACAAGTCGGGTTCTCGACCGCCACCGCTCAGGAACTGCCTTTCAAGGATGGGGAATTTGATGTCGTCCTCAGCACGCTGATGTTCCACCATCTTCCAAAGAAGGGCCGCGAGGAATTCGGCAGAGAGGCCTTCCGCGTCCTGAGGCCGGGCGGTCGTGTGCTTATCGTCGATTTTGCGAAACCGCCGCGCCAGAAGAGCACCTTTCGGCTCCACCGGCATGGTTACGTCGATTTGGACAAAGTTGCAGCGGATCTCGGCCGGCACGGCTTCAATATCGTTGAGCAAGGCGACGTCGGAACCAAGGGGCTCCGCTACCTAGTTGCGCAACCGGACCTTAGCCTTGCGGCCCTCGAAGCGCGATAGTGCGCCAAGTTGAGGCATTCGCATGGCCAGCTTTACACCCCAAGCAGCTGTCTAATCTCGGGTACTGAACCCCAGATCTTCACCATTAGCCTCTTCATCAGCAATGGCTTGTGGAGTCGCCATTCCAAGCCTAAGTTCGTCAGATGAGCAGGGCCTTCACCCGCGAGGAAGACAGCGAAAACGCCATCGCCGGCATCGGCGAGCGGCCGATCAGCCATCACCGCAATCTGGTCACGGAACGCGGCATGGCGCTGATCGATGCCGAGGTGGCCGCTCTGCGCGACGAACTGGGCAGAGCCGAGAAGAGGGCCGACCGCGAGCGCATCGCGCTGGTGTCGCGTGATCTCCGCTATTGGACGGCGCGGCGTGAAAGCGCCGAGCTTTCGGTGCCCGAACCGGGGAGCGACCTGGTTCGTTTCGGCATGGGTGTCACCCTGGAAAGCGACGACGGCAAGAAGGTGCACTGGAAGATCGTCGGCGAGGACGAAGCCAATCCGGGCAAAGGGACAATTTCCCATATGTCGCCGATGGCGATGGCGCTGTTCGGCAAGAAGGTCGGCGAAGTTGCCGTGGTCAACGGCAAGGAATGGGAGATCGTCAAGCTCTCCGACAGTTAGTCTTCGAGCTTGACGACATGATCACGGAAGAACGCCGCGGCGCCGGCCTCGTCGATTTCGCCGGCGGCGACGCCGATGACGAATTCGTAAAGCATGCCGTCATTGGCCGACAGGGCATAACCATTCACAATCAGAAATGCGCCGGCCGCGACAATGGCCGTGCGTTTGTTGCCGTCGACAAAGGCATGATTTCTGGCAATACCGAAGACATAGGCGGCTGCGAGTTCCTCAACCGACCGGTCTCCGTAGTTGGCCTTGTTTTCGGCGCGAGCGCCCGCCGATTCGAGGGCATTTTCATCCCTCAAGCCTTGTGCTCCGCCGTGTCGGCGCAACTGCTCCGCGTGCATGGCTTCGACTGCACGCCTCGTCAGAAACTCCCAGCTCATTCGGCGAGCTTCTGAAGCGCGACCTTGTATTTATCCATCACCTCGCGGGCGGCTTTCATTTGCCGCTCGAAGCTGTCGTCCACCGGCTTCAGCGCAAGACCGTCACCTGTTTCAACGATTTGAAGCTGGTCGCCGGCCTTCAGGTTCAGACGATCGAGAAGCTCCCTCGGCAGGATCACGCCTTCGGAATTGCCGATCTTGCGAATGGTCGTGTTCATGGTGAGGCATCCTGTTGCAACGCTGATTATAACGCAGTGTGTTTCTTGTTACAACAGACATTATAACAAGGCGTCAGCCGGCCTGCAGCAGCCGGTCCATCAGCCGCTCCGCCGCTTCCGGGATGACCGTGCCGGGCGGGAAGATTTCAGTGGCGCCTGCCTGCCGGACTGCGTCGTAATCCTGCGGCGGGATAACGCCGCCGGCGACGATCAGCATGTCGTCGCGGCCCAACTTCTTCAGTGCAAGCTTGAGTTCGGGAATGAGCGTCAAATGGCCCGCAGCCAGCGACGAGGCGCCGACGATGTGCACGTCATGCTCGACTGCCAGTCTGGCGATCTCGTCCGGCGTCTGGAACATCGGCCCGACGGTGACGTCGAAGCCTAGGTCGGCAAAGGCGGTGGCGATCACTTTCTGGCCGCGATCATGGCCGTCTTGCCCCATCTTGGCGACCAAAATGCGCGGCTTGCCGCCGGACCTCTCCTCGAACGCGACGATCTTGTCCTGCAGCCGGTCGACCACGGGATTGTCGCCGAGCGCGTTGCGATAGACGCCGGAGATCGTCTGCACCGAGGCGACATGGCGGCCGAAAACCTTTTCCAGCGCCAGCGAAATCTCGCCGACCGTGGCGTTGGCGCGTGCGGCCCGGATGGCGAATTCCAGCAGGTTTCCGTTACTCCTGGCAGCACGGGTAAGCGCATCGAGCGCGCGCTCGACGGCGGCGACGTCACGCGTACCTTTCAGCCGCTGCAGCTTCGACAATTGCCGTGCCCTGACCTCGGCATTGTCGATCTTCAGCACGTCGACTTCGATGTCCGTGCCGGGACGGTGGGCATTGACACCGACCACGATCTGTTCGCCGGAATCGATGCGCGCCTGGGTGCGCGCGGCAGCCTCTTCGATGCGCAGCTTCGGTAGGCCCTTTTCGATCGCCGCGGCCATGCCGCCGAGGCTCTCGACCTCCTCGATATGCGCAAGCGCACGCGCCGCCAGATCATGTGTCAGCCGTTCGACATAGGCGGAGCCGCCCCACGGGTCGATAATGCGCGTCGTGCCGGATTCCTTCTGCAGGATGAGCTGTGTGTTGCGGGCGATGCGGGCCGAATGGTCGGTCGGCAGCGCCATTGCCTCGTCGAAGGAATTGGTGTGCAGCGACTGCGTGTGGCCTTGAGTGGCGGCCATCGCCTCGATCATGGTGCGGATGATGTTGTTGTAGGGATCCTGCGCCGTCAGCGACCAGCCCGAAGTCTGGCAATGGGTGCGCAGCGACAGCGAGCGCTCGTCTTTAGGCGAAAAGTTCTTCAGCATCAGGCTGGCCCACAAAAGGCGCGCTGCTCTCAGCTTCGCGACTTCCATGAAGAAATTCATGCCGATCGCCCAGAAGAAAGAAAGGCGCGGCGCGAAACGGTCGATGTCGAGGCCGGCCGCGACGCCGGCGCGCGCATATTCGATACCGTCTGCAATCGTGTAGGCGAGCTCGAGGTCCGCCGTCGCTCCCGCCTCCTGCATGTGGTAGCCGGAGATCGAGATCGAATTGAACTTCGGCATGTGCTTCGACGTGTAGGAAAAAATGTCCGACACGATCCGCATCGAAGGTTTTGGCGGATAGATGTAGGTGTTGCGCACCATGAACTCTTTCAGGATGTCGTTCTGAATGGTCCCAGTGAGATCCTTCTGCGCGACGCCCTGTTCCTCCGCCGCCACAATATAGAGCGCCATGATCGGCAGCACCGCGCCGTTCATCGTCATCGATACCGTCATCTCGTTAAGCGGGATGCCGTCGAACAACTGGCGCATGTCGAGAATGGAATCGATGGCGACGCCGGCCGTGCCGACATCGCCGGCGACGCGCGGATGGTCGCTGTCGTAGCCGCGGTGCGTGGCGAGATCGAAGGCGACCGACAGGCCCTTCTGGCCGGCGGCAAGGTTGCGCCGGTAGAAGGCGTTGGACTCTTCGGCAGTCGAGAAGCCGGCATATTGCCGGATCGTCCAGGGTTGCTGGACATACATCGTCGGATAGGGGCCGCGCACGAAAGGCGGCAGGCCTGGATAGGTATCGAGGTGCGGCAAGCCCTTGAGATCGCCCTGGTTGTAGAGATGCTTGACGGCGATGCCTTCCGGCGTCATCCGCTGGCCTTTGATCTCGACCGGCGCCCGCCGTGGCGGCGACCAGGCGATCTGGCTGAAATCCGGGATCATGGCGCGGCTCCGATCGACTGATCGATGCGGATCGGAAATAGCGGCTCGCACACCGCAACGCCTTCGGTGAAGGCAGGCCGCCGCTCCGCCGCCAGCGTCTCGACCGGACGCTCGGTCTTCGACGGGTGCAGCGTCGTGCCGACGATCGCCCGTTCGCCCGCCTGGTAGGCTGTGTTGCGACGGGCGGAAGCTGCCTGGACGCGCCTCTGGATGTGGCCTTGCTCAAGGCTGGTCAGCACGCCGCCTTCCGCCTCGATCTGCTGGAACTCCTGCCAGGCCGCCGCGCAGAGCTCCGCAGTCAGCGCTTCGACGGCCCCCGAACCGCAAACCGGATCGGCGACGTGGTCGATATTGCTTTCATTGGCCATGATCAGTTGCGCGTTGCGGGCAACGCGGCGGGCAAAACCCGCGGGCAGGCCGTGCGCGATCGTGTGCGGCAGGATGGCGATCGAATCCGCGCCGCCGGCGGCAGCCGCAAAAGCGGCGATGGTGGTGCGCAGGATGTTGGTTTCCGGGTCGGCCGCCGTCATCATCCGGAAGGAGGTTTCGGCATGGACGCTGGCGCTGGAGGGCGGTATCGAGCAGGCCTCCTGGACACGCGCCCACAGCCTGCGCAACGCCCTGACCTTGGCCGTCGAAACGAACTGGTCCTGGTCGACGCTGAGCGCAAAACCGATATGCGGCGCCGCGTAGACGAGCGGCTGGCGCGCCTTCTCGAACAGCCTCAAATAGGAGACGGCCGAGGCGAGCATGGTGCCAAGCTCCTGCGCCTCGGTGGCGCCGGCATTGTGGAATACCCGCCCGTCGGCCTCCAGCAGCACGCCGGGCACACCCATCGAAAAGAAATGCGCCAGCGATTGCGGCATCGAAGCCTGTAAAGCCTCGATCGACATGCGCAGCCTGCCGGTCCCGGCAAAGATCGCCGCCGGATCGATGCCGAAGGAGAGGTTGAGCTTTGCCGGGTCGGAGCGGCGCTTGGTCAAAAACGCCACCAGCCAGTCGGCCACGGCACGGCTCCAGGGATGGGCGTCGATGCGGACCTGGACGCGGTTGAGCGGCACGCCGTCGAGCACGCCCTCCAGCGCCTCCGCCGTCCTCGGCAAGCCATAGCCGAAGGCGTTCGGCGCACCCTCGAAGACAAGCGACAGTCCGGTGGCACCCTGCGCGACGTCTTCCAGCGCCTGCGCACTGGCGCGGCCTATGTCCGGATCGTCGATGCGCTGGCTGACGATCCACGGTGATCCCGGGTTGGCGCGCACGACAGGCTCCGCCGTGACCGAACGCTCGTAGAGCGGCTCGATGCGGATGGCGTCGTCTGTATGCGAGACGAGCTTTTCCTCGAAGGACCCGCCGGCCAGCGCCTTCTCCGCCAGCGCCAGCCATCGTTGCCGGTCGGCGTTCGGAAGTTCGGCATCCTGGGTCAAGGCACCGGCGCCCATCGGTTCTCCTCGTTCTAGCGGCCGCAGCGGCCGACTATGTCAGTCTACGGTCCCCGGCCCGATATCACAATGCAGCACACTTGCCGTGCAACGCGCCTTCCGTGATGGTGACCGTCAACCGATTGCCAAACATGGGCAGGTTCCGCAAGCTCCAAAGGCCATTTTCGACAACGCCCATTGTCGCTGCGCAATGGCCTCACTATACCTGCGGCGGGGCTCCCTTTTCTTCAAGGGATCAGGGCATTCAACCCTATAGGTTTGCGGAGACCGGACACATGGCCGACGATACCAGTATCTTCATAGGGGCCAGCCGCAAGCCGGACGACAGCTATCAGCGGCCCGAACAGCTTTTGCTGCAATATGGCAATCGTCATGGCCTGGTCACCGGCGCGACCGGCACCGGCAAGACGGTGACCCTGCAGATTTTGGCCGAGGGTTTCTCCAATGCCGGCGTGCCGGTATTCTGCGCCGACATCAAGGGCGACCTGTCGGGTATCGCCATGATGGGCACAGCGCAGGATTTCCTGGTCAAGCGGGCCGAGCAGGTCAAGCTCGATCCTTATGAATTCCAGGAATTCCCGGTCATCTTCTGGGATCTGTTCGGCGAGCAGGGCCACCCGATCCGCGCCACCATCTCGGAGATGGGGCCGCTGCTTCTGTCGCGGCTGATGAACCTTTCCGAGGCGCAGGAAGGCATCATGAACATCGCCTTCCGCATCGCCGACGAGGAAGGCCTTTTGCTGCTCGACTTGAAGGACCTGCAGTCACTGCTTGCCAACATCGCCGACCGCGCCGAAGAGATCGGCGCCCGCTACGGCAATGTGACGAAACCTTCGGTCGGCGCCATCCAGCGCACGCTGCTGGTCCTGGAGCAGCAGGGCGCTGCCAATTTCTTCGGCGAGCCGGCATTGCGGATCGCCGACATCATGCGCACCACGCGCGATGGACGCGGCGCCATCAGCGTGCTCGCCGCCGACAAGCTGATGATGAATCCGCGGCTCTATGCGACGTTCCTTCTGTGGCTGATGTCGGAACTGTTCGAGGAACTGCCGGAAGTCGGCGACCCGGACAAGCCGAAGCTGGTCTTCTTCTTCGACGAGGCGCACCTTCTGTTCGACGACGCCCCGAAGGTGCTGGTCGACCGCGTCGAGCAGGTGGTCCGGCTGATCCGTTCGAAGGGCGTCGGCGTTTATTTTGTCACGCAAAATCCGCTGGATATCCCTGAAACCGTGCTGGCCCAGTTGGGCAACCGCGTGCAGCACGCACTTCGTGCCTATACGCCGCGCGAACAGAAGGCCGTCAAGACGGCGGCCGAGACGTTCAGGCCCAATCCCGATTTCGACTGCGCAACCGTGATCACGCAGCTCGGCACCGGCGAGGCGCTTGTCTCGACGCTGGAAGCCAAGGGCGTGCCGTCCATGGTGCAGCGGACGCTGATCCGCCCGCCATCGTCGCGCCTTGGCCCGATCACGCCCGAAGAGCGCCGCAAGCTGATCAATGAGAGCCCGGTCGCGGGACAGTACGACCAGACCGTCGATCGCGAATCGGCCTTCGAGATCCTGCAGAAAAAGGCTAAGGACGCCCAGGAGGCACAGGCGCAGCAACAGGACGCAGGCCGTTCGCGCTGGACCATTCCCGGCTTTGGCAACGACGATCCCCAGCCGACCGGCGGCCGCCGCGCGCCGCGGCCCTCCAACCGCCAGACGGTGGCGGAGGCTGCGATCAAATCCGTGGTGCGCTCGGTCGGCTCGTCGGTCGGACGAGCGATCGTGCGGGGTATTCTGGGGAGCCTGTCCAGGGGCAGGTGAGGGGCATCGGACCCGAAGGCGGGCATCGGTGTTGGCAATTCTGTCCTGGAATCAAGCGCCAGTATCCAGATCTGGAGGACAGCGGACGGCGGCTATGCGGTCATGAGCTGTCACTGGTGGCGTCTGCCCACAGCACGGCAAAATCCGCTGCTCGGCGTAAGCATCGGACCTAAAGGCCGGCACCGGTACAGGCACGCCGACGCGCAGCAAAACCAGCGGGAGCGAGGAAGATCCCGCCCGCGCTTTCGACCAGCTCAGAAGATCGAATTTGTGATCGATTTTATCGGACCGAGCAGGATCGATCCTTCCGGCACGCCGGCGTCGATCGGAATGGCTCTGCGGTTTGCTGTTGCCACCACCGGCTGGCCGACATCGGCTGTCACCACGACCGGGGTCTTGTTCGGCACACGATCGTAGAGATCGATAATGTCCTGGTTCATCAGGCGCACGCAGCCCGACGACACCGACTTGCCGATCGACCGCCATTCCGGCGAGCCGTGCAACCGGTACAGCGTGTCCTGGTTACCCTGGAACAGGTAAAGCGCACGCGCGCCAAGCGGGTTGTCCAGCCCGCCGGGCATGCCGCCATTATCGGCGCTGTATTTTGCGAGCTCGGGCTGGCGGGCTATCATGTCCTCCGGTGGCGTCCATTTCGGCCATTTCTGCTTCCATTGGACCACCGCATCGCCCGACCATTCGAAGCCGGCGCGGCCGAGGCCGACGCCGTAGCGGATCGCCTGGCCGCCGGGGCGCACCAGGTAGAGGAAGTGGTTGGTCGTGTCGACGACGATGGTGCCGGGCTGCTGCCCGGTCGGATCGTCAACGATCTGGCGCAGGAACTGCGGGTCGATCTTGTCGACAGGTATGGCCGGCAGCTCGAAGCCGCCATCCGACATCGGCCCATACATCGTCACGTAGTCGCCGAGCGCCGGCTCGACATAGGTCGGCGGCGGTGGCTCGACTGGCTGCTGCGACAGCGTGGTGCAACTGGAAACCGCGACCGAGGCGGCGCCAAAGGCGGCCGCGTTGAGGAAACCGCGACGGCTCAGGCGAAGAGAGGACGATTGGGGTGTGAACATGATTGCCTTTTTTAAGTCTCAAATCGCAACAAAGCATAAATGCGTCCTGTTGCGCAGGTGCCGAGCAATGCCCGGCGCGATAGGCGGTTCCAATTCTGGCCGCAGGGTGGACAAACAAAGGCAAAGCTGTGACTGGATCGTCACTGTTGCGCCGAGGCAACATGTCCGGCCGTCAAACCCCGGCGACCAGACCTTCAAGGGACGGCAGGATCAGGGCCGGTGGAAAATCCCGGTATTCCTCTGGCTGATTGGCGCGGTTGATCCACACCGTCCTGAAGCCGAATTTGGTGGCGCCGGCGACGTCCCAGCGGTTGGATGACTGGAAAGAGACAGCGCCCGGATAGAGGCGCCAGCCCGTGGTGACCATGTCGTAGACCGACGGATCGGTCTTGAAGCGCCTGACGCTGTCGACGGAAAAGACGTCGTCCAGGACCTGGTCGAGCGCGGCGGATTTGACGGCCGCTTCCAGCATCTCAGGCGAACCGTTGGACAGGATCGCCAGCCTTGCTCCCGATGCCTTGAGCGCCTTGAGCACGGCCGGCACCTCCGGATAGCAGTCCAGCCGCCAATAAGCCTCGAGCAGCTTCGCCCTCAGCCCGGCATCCGCGGATGGAACCTTGCGCAGGGCGAAGTCGAGCGCCTGCTCGGTGAGCTGCCAGAAATCGGCGTAGGCCCCCATCAGCGTCCTGACCCAGGAATATTCCAGTTGCTTGGCGCGCCAGATATCGGACAGCAACTGGCCGTCCGGCCCGATCTGGTCGGCGTGACGGCGCACGGCCGCATGCACGTCGAACAGCGTGCCATAGGCGTCGAAAACGTAAGCCGCGAACTGCATTCGACAGTTTTGAGGCCGCGTAAGGCAAGGCGCAAGCGCTGATTGCAGTCCGCCAGCCCGCTGGCCTCAACAAATCTCAGCCAAGCCGGTTGACGGCGGCCGCCAAAGCATCTTCCAATGCGCCGCAACAAGCATCGAACGGAACCTGGCAATGACACTGGCGACTGCGGCGCAATCCGCGACATGGACCTTCGTCGACGGCGACTGGTACGAGGGCAATGTTGCCATTCTAGGGCCGCGCAGCCACGCCATGTGGCTCGGCACCAGCGTGTTCGACGGCGCCCGCTGGTTCGAGGGCGTCGCTCCCGATCTCGATCGCCATGCAGCGCGGGTAAATGCCTCGGCGATCGCGCTCGGCCTGAAGCCGACGATGAGCACCGACAAGATCGTCGGCCTGACCTGGGACGGACTGAAGAAGTTCGACGGCAAGACGGCAGTCTACATCAGGCCGATGTATTGGGCCGAGCATGGCGGCTATATGGGCGTGCCGGCCGACCCGGCCTCGACGCGTTTCTGCCTTTGCCTCTACGAATCGCCGATGATCTCGCCGGCGGGGTTTTCGGTGACGGTGTCGCCGTTCCGGCGCCCGACCATCGAAACCATGCCGACCAATGCCAAGGCCGGCTGCCTTTATCCCAACAATGGCCGGGCTATCCTCGAAGCCAAGATGCGCGGCTTCGACAATGCGCTGGTGCTCGACATGCTGGGCAATGTCGCCGAGACCGGCACCTCGAATATTTTTCTGGTCAAGGACGGCCATGTCATGACGCCGGCGCCGAACGGCACCTTCCTGTCCGGCATTACCCGCGCGCGCACCATGGCCCTGCTGGGCGAATACGGCTTCACGACGACGGAAAAGACGCTGTCGATCCGCGATTTTCTCGAGGCTGACGAAATCTTCTCGACCGGAAACCACTCGAAAGTCGTGCCGGTCACCCGTATCGAGGAGCGCAATCTGCAGCCCGGACCGGTGGCCAAGAAGGCGCGCGAACTCTATTGGGAATGGGCGCATTCGACTTCGCCCGGCTGACCCGCTAAAAAGCGGCCGGCGCTTCGTTTCCGGAGTTGTTCCAGACCAATCCAGTCCTATGTTAGTCCGGTATCGACACCGGATTTTTCCACGAGGGAGTACGACCGATGGCTTTTGAATTGCCCGCCTTGCCCTATGATTACGAGGCCTTGCAGCCTTATATGTCAAAGGAAACGCTGGAATATCACCACGACAAGCACCACAAGGCCTATGTCGACAACGGCAACAAGCTGGCCGCCGAGGCGGGCATGGGCGATTTGTCGGTCGAAGAGGCCGTCAAACAGTCCTTCGGCAAGAATGCGGGCCTCTTCAACAATGCCGCCCAGCACTACAATCACATCCATTTCTGGAAATGGATGAAGAAGGGCGGCGGTGGCAACAAGCTGCCGGGCGCATTGCAGAAGGCGGTCGACAGCGATCTTGGTGGCTACGACAAGTTCAAGGCCGACTTCATCGCCGCCGGCACCACCCAGTTCGGTTCGGGCTGGGCCTGGGTCTCGGTCAAGGACGGCAAGCTGGCGATCTCGAAGACGCCGAATGGCGAGAACCCGCTCGTCCATGGCGCGACGCCGATCCTCGGCGTCGATGTGTGGGAACATTCCTATTACATCGATTATCGCAACGCCCGGCCGAAATATCTCGAAGCCTTCGTCGACAGTCTCATTAACTGGGACTATGTGCTCGAACTCTACGAAAAGGCCTGATCCGTTCCAGAAAGCCCCGGCAAAACCGGGGCTTTTCTTTTTCACCATCAGAACGACAGTTGCAAAATTTCACGCAAGCGTGAGGCGAAGCGTCGGAATTTTTAAGCCATCCTTGCCGTTTGTCATCGGGGTGGGACCGCATCCTGAATTGCCTTCAACATGGAGCCAAGTGAATGAGAAAGCTTATCCTCGCCATCTCGATGCTCGCCTTCGCCGGTTCGGCGGCATTTGCCGACCCGGTTGCTGACCGGCAGGCGCTGATGAAGGAACGTGGCAAGATCGCCGCCGGCTTGTCGAAAGTGGTCAAGGGCGAGACGCCCTACGACGCAGCTTCGGTGCTGACCGCGTTGCAGGCACTGCAGGCCAATGCCGAGAAATTCCATGCCGGCGTCGACACGCTTTTCCCGGCGGGCAGCGACACCGGCGACACCACGGCGTCTCCCAAGATCTGGCAGGACATGGCCGGCTTCAAGACGGCTGAAGGCAAGTACCTCGCAGACGTCAAGGCAGCGGTCGCCGCAGCACCTGCGGACGCCGAGGCGTTGAAGGCACAGTTCAACACCATCGGCGGCGGCTGCGGCAACTGTCATCAAAACTACAGGGTGAAAAAAGGCTGATGGCGGGCAATGCGCTTGCTGAAGAAACTTGTCGGCGCCGCCCTCGTTCTGGGCGGCGCGGCCGCGATTGCCGGCTGGTTCCTGTCGGCTCCGGTCAGGCTCGATGCCGCAACGCTGGCTGAGCTTGGTCCCGGCGACGCCGCCAGGGGCAAGCGCATCTTCTACGCCGGCGGCTGCACGTCCTGTCATGCCAAGCCCGGCTCGCAAGGCGACGCCCGCCTTCAGCTGGTCGGCGGCCTCGAGCTCAAGACGCCGTTCGGCACCTTCGTGCCGCCGAACATATCGCAGGATGCCAGGGACGGCATCGGCGCCTGGTCCGTCGAGGACTTTGCCAACGCCATGCTGAAGGGCGTATCACCGCCGGCCGAGCATCTTTATCCGGCATTTCCCTATACTTCGTACGCGCGCATGAAGCCGGCCGACATTGCCGATCTCTATGCATTCCTCAAGACCTTGCCCGCGGTCGCCGGCAAGGCGCCCGCCAATTCGCTGGCATTTCCCTTCAATGTCCGACGCGGTCTTGGCTTGTGGAAGCTGCTCTATTTGAGTGACCAGCCGGTCGTTTCCTTTCCCGACGGCACGCCCGACCCGGTGCTGGCCGGCCGCTATCTGGTGGAAGGCCCCGGTCATTGCGGCGAATGCCACACGCCGCGGGACCTCGCCGGCGGCACCAGGAAGGGCCAGTGGCTGGCAGGTGCGGCCGCCGCCGAAGGCAGCGGTATCGTGCCGAACATCACGTCGGGCGAGGGCGGCATCGCCGATTGGTCCGAAGCTGACATCGCCAACTATCTCGAAACCGGCTTCACGCCGGACTTCGATACGGTCGGCGGCGCGATGGTCGACGTGCAACGGAACATGGCCGTGCTGACCCCGGAGGACCGTGCGGCGATCGCCGCCTATCTGAAAGCCGTGCCGCCGCATCCCAACGGCTATCCGGCTCGCAAGAAGCCGGCGAGCTGACGGCCGTTGCGTCAGCGGTCGCCGAGAAAGTCGAAGCCGGTTTCGAAGAAGTGATTGTAGTCGCAGGTCATTTCCTCGCCAGGCGCAATGTCGCGCAAGGCATAGGTCTCCTCCGGCTGCGAGACGTCGCAATTCGGGTCGTCGGCATGGTTCATGTAGCGCGCATCGTCGGCTTCGAAGACGATGTAGTTCGGGTCGCACCGGTCCGGGTAGGCGTAGCGGTCAAGATAGGTTTTCACCGGCCCGGTTTCCCGCTCATAGGTCGTCACCTCGATGCGGCGGTCGTATTTCGGGTCGAGCTTCCAGACCAGCGTGCCGCGGCGAATGTGGTTCTTGGCAAAGACGCCGATGCCCTGGATGGGCGATTTGTCGAGATAGACATCGACGAGCAACATGGCAGATCCCTGGGTGATTGAGTGTTGGCGGCGACCGTGAAAAGGCCGCGCACTGGGTAGCGCGCGACCTTTGCAATTGCGAGCGGAAAATCAACTGTGCCTGCCCAGTATCCGAAGCCTCATAGGCGTCGCATGTCGAGACCCTAGCGCTGTTGCAGCGCCAGCCGGATGCCCAAGGCGCAATAGATGCAGCCGACAGCCTTGCCCTGCCATCTCAGCACCGTCGGGTTTCGGCGCAGGAAAGCGCCGAGGCCGCCCGCACCCACGGCGAAAACCACCGTGCTGACGAGGCCCAACAGAACAAAGATCACGCCCAATGTCGCCAGTTGAAGCATCACCGATCCGTTTTCAGGCCGCACAAACTGCGGAAGAAATGCAAGGAAGAAAAGCGCGGTCTTGGGGTTGAGAATCTCGGTCAAAACAGCCTGCCGAAATGCTTTGGCAGCGGGGATCGCAAGTGCGCCGGCGGCCGGATAGGCAGGCGTTTTCTCGATGATCGCGCGAACGCCGAGATAAATGAGGTAGGCTGCGCCGATGTACTTCACTATGCTGAAAAGCGCCGCCGACGTGGCAATGATCGCCGAAATGCCGACGATCGCCATGAAGGTGTGAACCACGTCGCCGGCCGCGATCCCCGCGCCGGTCGCGATGCCCACCCTGGTTCCAGAGCTGGTTGCTCGCGCCACGGTCAAAAGGGTGGCAGGACCCGGGATGAAGACAAAGCCAAGCACAACCGCGACATACGCAATCAATGTGGCAAGATCGATCATTGGTGGGCTTCTTCGCAACTTCCATCCTCAATGAAGGCATGTAGCGGAACAGCAAGCAATACCTGCCTATCCGCGGTGTTCACGCGGCAAGCTCGGCCTTGCCTGTGACCTTGAGCGCAAAGGCATAGGTGAAGGCGATTTCCTCCAGCCTCGAAAACCGGCCGGAGGCGCCGGCATGGCCTGAATCCATGTTGATCTTGAACAGCACCGCATTCTCACCTGTCTTGCGGTCGCGCAACCGCGCTACCCATTTGGCCGGCTCCCAATAAGTGACGCGCGGGTCGGTCAGGCCGGCCAGCGCCAGAATCGGCGGATAGTCGAGTGCGGCGACATTGTCGTAGGGTGAATAGGCGGCGATGGTCCGGTAATCCTCCGCCGAAGCGATCGGATTGCCCCATTCCGGCCATTCCGGCGGCGTCAGCGGCAGGCTGGCGTCGAGCATGGTGGAGAGCACGTCGACGAAGGGAACCTCGGCGACGACGGCGCCGAAGCATTGCGGCGCCATGTTGGCGACCGCCCCCATCAGCATGCCGCCGGCCGAACCGCCTTGCGCGACGATGCGGTCATGCTGCGTATAGCGTTCGGCGACGAGGTGCTGAGCGACCGCGATGAAATCGGTGAACGTGTTCATCTTGTTCGCCCGCTTGCCGTCGTCGTACCAGCCATAGCCCTTGTCCTTGCCGCCGCGAACATGGGCTATCGCGTAGACAAAGCCGCGGTCGACCAGCGAAAACAGATTGGTATTGAACGCGGCCGGCACGGTGATGCCGTAGGAGCCGTAGCCGTAAAGCAGGCACGGCGCCGACCCGTCGAGCGGCGTGTCGCGGTGATGGAGGAGCGAGATCGGCACCAGTTCGCCGTCGGCGGCAGGCGCCATCAGCCGGCGCGTGACATAGTGCTCCGGGTCGTGGCCGGACGGCACTTCCTGGGTCTTGAGCAGCACCCGCTCGCGGGTGCGCATGTTGTAATCGAAGACCTGCGCCGGGGTCGTCATCGACGAATAGGAAAAGCGCATGATCTCGGTGTCGTATTCGTAGGAGCCGGACAGGCCGAGCGAGAAGGCCTCCTCGTCGAAGGAGATCAGGTGCTCCTCGCCGCTCTTGCGGTCGTGCACGACGATGCGCGGCAGGCCTTCCTTGCGCTCGAGCCGGACCAAGTGATCCTTGAAGCCGATCACCGAAAGGATCAGTCGGCCCGCTTCGTGCGGCACCAGTTCCTGCCAGTTGGCGCGCACCGGATCATGCGCCGGCGCCGTCATGATCTTGAAGTCCTTGGCACCGTCGGCATTGGTGAGGATGAAGAAGATGTCGCCGCCTTCCTCGAGCTCGTACTGCAGGCCGGTCTGGCGCGCCGCAACCAGCTTCGGCTCTGCGAACGGATCGTTGGCGCTCATGATGCGGTATTCCGAGGTCTCATGGTCGTTTATGCCGATCATGATCCACTCGTTGGAGCGCGTGCCGCCGACATCCATGAAGAAGCCGGGATCAGTCTCCTCGTAGATCAGCCGGTCGTTTTCAGGACTGTCACCAAGCGCATGGAACAGCACTTTGGAAGGACGGTGGTTGGGGTCGAGGCGGGTGTAGAAAAAACCGTCATTGCCGGCATCCCAAACACCGCCACCGCCGGTGTTCGGAACCCTGTCCGCCAGGTCATTGCCGCCGGCCAGATCGCGGACGCGCAGCGTGTAGAATTCGGAACCCTTTTCGTCGAAGGCCCACAGCAGCTTGCTGTGGTCGTCGGAATGATCGACGCCGCCCAGCCGGAAATAGGGCTTACCCTCGGCCTCGGCATCGCCGTCGAGCAATATCTGCTTGTCGCCGCCGTGACGCGCCGTGCGGAAGTAACGCGGCTGCTGGCCGCCAAGCTTGAAGGAGGAGCCGTAGGCATAGGGCCCATCCTTCATAGGCACAGAGGAATCGTCTTCCTTGATACGCCCCTTCATTTCCGCGAAAAGCTGCTTCTGCAGCTGAGCCGTATCGGCCATCAGCGCCGTCTGGTAAGCATTCTCGGCTTCGAGGTGGGCGCGGATTTGGCCGTCGAGCAGAGACGGATCCCTGAACATCTCTTGCCAATTGGCGGCCCTCAGCCAAGCATAGTCGTCCGTCCGCGTCATGCCGTGATGCGTGTCGAAGATCGGCCGTTTCTCCGGCTGCGGTGGGGTGGCGGTCGGAAACACTGGGGTTCTGGTCATTGCGTCTCGCTATGGAAGTTACTTGAATAGCGAATGAACACGCCGATCAGCGCGGGTTCAACGGCTATGATCTATTGTCGTGGTGACTCGAGGGGACGGGCTGGAGGAGAGGACAATGAACATTTTTTCTCGGACTGTCGCGGCCCTCGCCGTCGCTGCGACGACCCTGGCCAATGCCGGTCATTCTCATGCAACTGCTTTTGCGGCTTGGCAAGTGGCCAATGTGCCGTTCGGCGACACACTCAATGTGCGCAAATATCCTTCGGGAACTTCGCAGAAGCAGGCCGCCTATCCCAACGCGACGGTTCTGCAGATGACCGGCAAATGCACCGGTGGGATAAATCTGCTCAATCTCGCCAACCATTCGTACTGGCAGCAGAAACAGAAGATCCGCAATCACTGGTGCCAAGTCTGGCATGATCCGGCACAGAACGGCCAGTTCGTCACCGGCTGGGTCTACGGAAAATACATCACTCCGTTTCAGTGACGCGGCACGCCGCTCCCGGCCGACGGCTCACGAGCAACAGTAATGCTTCGCAACCTATGATTTTACTGAATCCGCCGATTGGCCAGGCTGTAATGCTGCCGGCTGGATCAAGCATTGAGCTCTATTTACCTGCTGCAGTCTGTGTAATGGCTGCTTGCCGCCGCGTCAGTCGATGCTGGTCTGACCAGAAAAAACGGCAAGTTTACACTCTGCACGAAAGAGTGAAGCTGAATATGAAAGATTTGACTTGCATCGCTGAATAGAGCGCAAGAAGCGAATTGACTTACTTGACGCCAACGCCCATTAAGGTGCCGCGACGCGAATCGCGGAGGCTTTTTCCTGCACAAGTTCGCGCGATGCCCAACTATCGAAACGGGCGCAAACAGAAACAATTCTCGTTGGGGCCTGAACGCCATGGATATTACCGAAACACCTTCCAGAAACAGTGACGCGCTGATCGAGCTCACCGCCGACGTGGTGGCCGCCTATGTCAGTAACAATCCCGTGCCGGTCGGCGAATTGCCGAACCTCATTGCCGATGTCCATGCCGCTTTGGGGCGCGTCGGCGGGGCCGCCGAGCAGCCGCCTGCCGACAAGCAGAAGCCGGCGGTAAATCCGAAGCGTTCGGTGCATGACGACTACATCATCTGTCTCGAAGACGGCAAGAAGTTCAAGTCGCTCAAGCGTCACTTGATGACCCACTATGATCTCACGCCCGACCAGTATCGCGAAAAGTGGAACCTGGACCCGAGCTATCCGATGGTTGCGCCCAATTATGCGGCCGCCCGTTCGCAGCTCGCCAAGAAGATGGGTCTCGGCCGCAAGCGCAAGGGACGCTGATAACCGGCTCTTCCGGTTTGACACTCAAACGGCGCCTGCGGGCGCCGTTTTGTATTATGGGGTCAAAGGTCGAACCCGCCATGCTGCCGGCAACTGCCGTCCGGTCAGGCGGTCTGCTTCAACGCTGCTTCGGCGTCACGCTTGATGCGCTTGACCATCGAGCGAAGACCATTGGCGCGCTGCGGCGACAGGTGCTCGTCAAGTCCGAGCGCCTTCAATGTGGCCTCCGCGTCGGTCCTCTGTATTTCGCTGGCCGGCCGTCCCGAAAACAGCGCCAGCATGATGGCGACCAGACCGCGCACGATATGGGCGTCGGAATCGCCCTTGAAGGTGATAACGGGGTCGGGACCACCGCCCTGTTCGGTGGTCAACCAGACCTGGCTGACGCAGCCGGGCACCTTGTTGGCCGGTATGCGTTGCTCGTCGGGAAACGGCGGCAGCGCTTCACCCAGTTCAATCACATAGCGATAGCGGTCTTCCCACTCGTCGAGCAGGGAAAAGTCGTCGCGGATGGTCTGGATCGTCGTAGTCATCACCCCGGATATAGTCATCCGGCGCTGCCACGTCACGGAAAAAGAGGAGAAACGCCGCAGGCGCCGAGCGTGGGGAGCCTTGCGGTCTGGCGACGAATTCGGCCGAAACCGTCTCAGTTCTTCGCCGGCAAGTGCAGTTTCGCCGGCAGATCGACTTTCGCGGGCAAGACGATTTCCTCGGGCAGGCTGCCGGTGGTCGTCACCGCATCTGGTTCAGGGGTCTTGTCGTCCAGCATGGCGGCCGCGATCTTGGCGGTTTCCCTGGCCCGGGCGGTGATGGTGTGCATTGCCGATTTACCGGTCTCGCACACGTCCGGCTTGCGCTCGCAGATGCCGGCGATGTCGCCGACGGCTTCGCGTGCCGCAAACAGCGCCTGGAGCGGCCCGACGCTTTCGCGGCCCGCATCATCGGCGCCGACACCCAGCGGCAGCGCCAGAAGCACCAGGGAAAACCAGAAAGCAGCTCTTATCAGAAAGCCCATCTGTCTGTCCTTTATGACGGTCATGCCTCCGAACCACACGACCCTTGTACCGCGATACTGGCACGGAGGCGCAAAGGACGGCTTGTCCCGAAAGCAACAGTTTTCCTCAAATTTTAGGCAGATTCGAAACGAAGCGCTTTGAAGTTCATTTGCCTCGAATGGGTCATATTTCATTCAGCAAATGGTAACCATCCAACCTGTTGTTTCTCCTCGTTATTTTTTGCATTGGTGACAGTTTGGTGCGATTGGCCGCAAGCTTAGGCGCGGGTGGTCCGGATAACGCTCCGTTTACTATGGCGGCAAGTGGCCCCGTTTTTCCCCACCGGGATCCCGATATTTGCTGCCTGCCGGGGGACGATCGGCCCAGCCTTATCCATTCCTTAAACGCTGGATGCGAGTTTCGGATCGACAAAAGCCGCCTGCCAAGCAGGGCCGTTCACGACCGGGTGCGTTGAGTTGAGTGCGATCAAGGCCAGATACGCCGAGTTGCCAGGCGCGATAGCCGCCGGTTGCGAACGGATGGTTCATCCGTCCGTCCTCGGCCAGGACGACCGCCGCCGTGAGAGCCGGTTCATTGGCGTCATGCTGGCGGCTCCCTTCTTCAGCGCGGGTGCAGCGGTGACGCTGGTCACGTCGGGCATGGGCGCGGCCGTGACTGTGGCTGCGATCTTTGCGGCGTTCGGCCTTTGCTGGTTCGCCACCCTGCTGGTGGCTGCATCGGGCAAGATGACCCTGGCCGGCCAACTAGCCTTGGTCGTCGGCAGTGTTGCCCTGGGTGCCCTTATCGCTGCCGCCGGCGGTGTGGCCTCGCCGGTTGCCTTGCTCGCGGTGGCGCTGCCGTTTGAAGCCTGGTGGATCGGCCAGTCGCGGCGTGCCGTGATCTGGGGCGCCATCTCGGCCCTTGTCGCAGTCTTGCTGCAGCCTTTAGCCGGTTCCGTCTTGCCGCTCGGCCAGACCGAAATCGCCGCATGGCACTGGCTGGTGCCGTTGGCCTGGGCGCTCACGCTCATTCCGCGTGTCGCTTCACTTCGTGCCACCGCCAGCGCTCAGCTCGATCCGGCCGGCAGCCACCGGCTCGAAGACCTGATCGACGCCGTCGTGCTGCGAATCGCTGCCCATGGCGAGGTTCTGGACGCCTCGGCTAAGGCACGCACGATGCTGAGGCTGCCACCGGAGCTGCTTTTCGGCACCGGACTTTTCGATCGCATCCATCTGTCCGACCGCGTCCCATATCTCAGTGCGCTGGCCGATATGCGCGATGGCGCCGTGTCGCGCCGGCTCGACCTTCGCGTCCGGCTGCCGCAGAGCAGCGGCGTGACAGCCGACAATTACCGGCCGTTCTCGCTCGAGATGATGCGCGCGCCTGGGCAGGGGACTGTCTTCACGCTTCTTCTGCGCGAAAACGATGAAGTGGCCGGACTGCGCCAGGAGCTTGCCGCTGCCAACGAGGCGGCTGCTTCGGCCGAGGTGGCGAAAGGACGCTTCCTTGCCGTCGTCAGCCATGAGTTGCGCACCCCGCTCAATGCCATCATTGGCTTTTCCGACATGCTGCTGCACGAGATGTTCGGCAGCTTCAAGGATCCGCGCCAGAAGGAATATGTCGGCTTGGTCAGGGATTCGGGCCAGCACTTGCTTGCCGTCGTCACCTCGATACTCGACGTATCGCGGATCGAATCGGGCGCCTACGCGACCGAACCGGAACCGTTCCGCTTCCGCGAAGCGGTCGAGATGTGCCAGTCGATGATGCGCCTGCAAGCCGAGGCAAAGGCCATCGATCTGCAGGCCCAGATCGCGCCGGACGCAGGCGAAATAAATGCCGACCGTCGCGCCGTGCAGCAGATCCTGATCAATCTCGTCTCTAACGCGATCAAGTTCACGCCTGAAGGCGGCAATGTCGTCATCGGCGCCAAGCGCATCGGCTCGCGGCTGCATTTCTGGGTCCGGGACACCGGCATCGGCATCGCCGAGGAAGATTTCGCCAATCTCGGCAAGCCGTTCATGCAGATCCAGAACGACTATACCCGCCGTTTCGAAGGCACAGGGCTCGGGCTTTCGCTGGTGAAGGGGCTGGTGGCGCTGCACGAGGGCACAATGTCGATCGAAAGCATGCCGGGCGAGGGCACCACGGTGACGATCAGCCTTCCCGTGAGCGGCCCGACGGGCCGCTCGGCGGAGAAGACCGGCGTGGTGCCGATGTCCGCGGTCAAAGCCAAGGCGGACGGTGGCAAAGGGGAGAGCAATGGGTCGCTCCGCAAAACAGCCTAAGGCGGTCAAACGCCGCGGCAATGCCTTCGAGCACGGAGCGATGGCGCTGGGCAGCCTGATCTCGCGCAATCCTGTTGTAGTCGGCGGCTCCACCGCGTTCCTGGTGACGCTGTTCTACGTCTCGGCGAACGCGCTTTGGTACCAGCCCTTTCCGCATGCCGGAGCGTTTTTCGCTACCAGAAGCATCGAACGCTTTCCGCGGGCGGATAGCGATGAGCCCGAAACCACCATCAATATCGTGCGTCCGGCCGCTGCGCCGATCAAGAGCGACCCGGTCGTCGAGCAGGTCCAGGGCATCTTGAAGGATCTCGATTTCTATTCCGGCACCATCGACGGTATTCCCGGACCGAATACGCGCAAGGCCATCCAAGCCTATCAGCAGAAAGTCGGATTGAATGCCTCCGGCGAGATCGACGGCGTCCTGCTGGATCAACTGGGCGCCACGCCAAAGACCGCGGCCGTGGTTCCGCATCCCGTGCCGCGGCCGGTCGAAACGGCCGCTGCTCCGGCCGCCATTCCGGTATCCGCACCGGCAAATGCAGCAGCGCAAACGCCTGATCCCCGCATCGTCAAGATCCAGGCCGGACTGAAAGCGTTCGGCAATGAGGACATGCAATTGGATGGCGTCGTAGGCGCGCGCACCAAGGCCGCGATCAAGGAATTCCAGGCGCTGTTCGGCTTGCCGGAGACCGGCGAGCCAGACGAGATCGTCTACGTCAAGATGCGCGAGATCGGCCTGACCAACTGAGGGCCGAAACCTAGTCTCCCGGCCTATTTAAGCCATTGCTCCGGGTCACGCATTCCATGGACTATCGCCACGGCTAACACGCCGTAGGGCATGGGCTCGTAAATCACGATGTAGCGCCCCTCGACCAGAATGCGGGCGGTGGCGCTCAATTCCGGTCGAGCTGCGCCCATTTTGGCGTGCTCGCAAGCCAATTCCAGCCTGTCGAAAATGCGTCCGATCAGCTTGTCAGCCGCCTTCTCGTTATCGACGGCAATGTGATGCCAAATATCTCGCAAATCCTGAGAAGCTCGCGGGGTGAGCCGGTATTCAGCCACGGACTGCGCGTTCGGCCTTCAGAGCGCGTAAGAAAGCCGTACGATTTACGTGTTGACCTTCGCCACTTGCCATCCCTTCGTCATAGGCCCTTTTGAGGCGTTCCAGTTCAAGAGTGCGGAATTCCTCGCGCTGCTCCCATAGACGTAGTGCTTCCCTGACGATTTCACTGTTGGAAGCATAGTCTCCGCTGTTCACGGCGTCTTGTAGACGGGCGGCCTGCTTGGGGGTAAGCGACACAGTAAGAGTGCGCATGGGCTGGGCTTTCATACCGGGCACTATAGCATTTTTCACAGAGGCCAACAAGTTTTGTTAGACTTTGTTGGTAAATCGTCGCATTCCGGGACTTGCTTTGATGGCCAACCGTTGCTCGCGAATAAGTGAAAATCTCGACACCACAAACCCGAAATCGTACAGGGTCCCGCCATGCGGGTAACCACCGATCTGTGGGTGTCGGCCCTGTTGCGCCGGGTTTTTAGCGCCGGCGGCTTTGCCGCCGTGGTCAAGCGCGGCGCCACGGAAGCCGGCGCAGTTTTCGTGTTGGCGCGTGGCCGGCTAGGAGAGATGGCGCTGTTCGGGCCGGCGCCGCAGACGAGCTACGATTCGGCCAGGCCGGACGACCGTTTTTTCAGTCTGCTTGGCGAAGGCGACGATGCCGCCATTTTCGACGCGCAGCTGGAGCGCGAGAAGAAATTCGATCCGGATATTTGGGTGATCGAGATCGAGGCGGGCGTCGTTCCCGTCGAGGAGCTTATCTCGGTCAAGGCGTCGTAACGGCAAGCCTTCAGATGCGAAGCGCCTTTGGGGTGGCGGTTACATCGGCGCTGTTCGGCTTGCGCAGGTCGGCATTTGCCGCGACGCGCCCGGGCTTGCGAACGATTTTCGACACGGTGTCGGCCTTCCAGCCGCGGAGCCTGTCCAACGCAGCGTCGCGGTGCAGCAGGCGGTAGCGGTCGAGGAAGATGCGGATCGCCTGCGGGTGCGGAAACTCGGTCGGATAGATGGCAGCCGTGATCAGGAACGCCTTGTCTTCGCTGAGGTCGAGCGCGCGCAAGGCGAAAAGTAGCGGTGTGTAATTTTGGCTCGCGGTGAGCGTCCGCGCCGTTGAAAAATCGACTTCGAGCGCATCGGCGAGCGCTGTCTGAAAGAATGCCGCATTGCCGGTCAGCGCGGTTTCGCGCAGCTTGACGTAGGTTTGTGGCTCGACGAACGGTCTGATGGCGGTGCCGCGCTCGGAGCGCATCATGGATCGCAACCGGCGGCGTACGGTTTCGGCGGCGTCGGCCGCCTCTTGTCTGTTTGCGTCGCTCGCGACCATTTCCGCGTTTTCGGACGGGGCAATGGCAGTTGCTTCCGGCTGCTGCTGCGACCGCACCAGCGTCGGCCTTTCAAGCACTTTGATGAGATCGGCGATGGTTTGGTTGAGATCCTTGCGGCGGGCAATGGCACGGGCATGCGGCAGGCCGTGACGCCCGATCAGCGCGATCAGGTCGATGTCGCTGAGGGCACGCGAGCGGATGAGTAGCGGAGCGGCGATGTCGACCCGCTCCTGGCAAAGCCGCCGCACCAGCGCGGCGGGTGCATATTCGCATTCGGAAAGGGCCGCTGCGACGTAGCGGCGCGATTCGACCGAGACATTCTCGAAAAGCGGCAGCGTCAGGTCTTCGAGCTGCGCGATCTCCCGGCGCGAAGGGCGGGTGAGCGAACAGAATGCCGATACCGCGGCGCGAAACAGCCTTTCGGCCTTTCCCGATTCAGCTCCTGCTGCGATTTGCCTGAAATCCGAAGCTGACACGAAGGATACGCCCGACACTCGACACGATCTGGAGGGCGCTCTGCCGGGCTGTACCGGTTTCGCGTTTCCCAAGAACAAAGATCAATTTAGCGGCGATCCGTTAGCGCTCCGTTAACCTACTGCCTTCTTAATCGACTATGGAGGCGTTGCGTTGTGCTCCGGGGCAACCGAGAGGAATACGCGAACCATGGGCATGGTACTGTATTTCGTGCCGCGAACGGCGGCAACCAATCGAGCACAACAAGCCGCGCCGGCGGCAGTGATCATCTTTCCCGGGGTGCGCTACGAGCAGCGGCCGCTGACGGGCGAAACGCGGCCGACCGGCCCCGACAAGCCGGGACCTTCGGGAACATTGCCCGTACCGCATCACTGAGCATCGGAACCGGCCTAAAAATCCTGCAGTTCGCAGGAACTCTGTTCGAGAAACCGCGAGACGATCGGCTTCCAGCTGTCGTCGGGCACGAACGAACGGATGACGAATACGCCTTCCTCTATCGGCGCCTCGACGAAGATGGCCCCTTGCAGTTCCTCGGGAAGATCCTTGCGGACCTCGATCATCTGGGCCGGCGTCAGCACAACGGTGTCGAGCACGCCTGCGGTCGCGCTGTGGTCGTTGAACGAGTAGATGTTGTGGCCGCCGCGGTCATAGACCGATATCGACCAGAACGGCACCTTTCCCGGCGCCTTGACCCGCACCATCCCCTCGGCAAGGTCGAAGCGGCAAGCCGCCGCATAAAACAGCGGATCGACCGATTTCACCACCGGCGCGCCGCCGGCTTCCGCGTCGAGCCTGGTCATCTTGTAGAGATCCGAAGCCATGGCCAATCGCGACCAGGCGTCGCGTTCGGAGAACTCGGGGACGAGCAGCAGCACGACGATGTGCACGATGCCGGCGCCGAGCAGGCCGAGCAGCACGGCATGCAGCAGGCTACGCATTGCAGCCGACCTTCTGGATCTGCGGCAGCGTGACGTCCGACAGACCGGTGCTGCTGGCGATCGGTGTGTCGTAGAACGTGAGCACCAAATACATCTTGCCGGCGCCGCTGGTCAGCAGCCAGTTGCCGGGCGCAGGGCGGTTGCCGACGGAAATGACCACCGAATTGTCGGCCTGGCGCAGCACTTGATAGGACTGCAGCGCAGCCGGCCTCGGCGTGCCGGTCTCGACCACCCCAAGCGACTGGTCGGCGGCATAAAGCGTCCAGAACCGGGCGGTGGGAAAACCGCCCGCAATCTTGTAGGCGCATTGCCGCTTGAGCTGTTCGCCGCCGGAATCGCGTTCGGCTATGAAGGACAGTCCTTCCGCCTGTCCGAGCGCCAGCACGCCTTCGCGAGCCACGCGGGCCTTGGAATAGGGATCCGCCGTCGGCGTGCCGATATCCGGCAAGGCGGTCCATTGGCCGATCCTGATGGCGCCGACGCCATCCTGCAGCTTCAGCGCGTACCAGACGCTGGCGCCACCGCCACCGATGGCGATGGCAAGCGAAAGCAGCGTCAGGAAGGCGTTCTTGAGCATGAGGAGCCGGGAGAACCGAAGGCCGGGGACAGAAAGATTGCCGCCCGGGGATATCTCGGCGCAGGGGCTTATGGCAAGCGGCCCCGCGGAATTGGCCGCCACAGCGCCGACAGGGTCTCCGGTGCAGCGGGCGCGTTGAGCACGGGTGCCGCCTGGAAAAGCCTGGTCAGTTCTTTCAGGGTCCGGGTGGTCCGGCTGGACAGCACCGGCGGACGCTCGGCGGCGGCATCGGCTGCTGCCTGTTCGGCGTTCTTCTTTTCCGCTTCCTCGGCCTTGGCGGCGATTTCGGCATCGACGAAGGGGTGATCGATACCGGGGATCGGTTTCAGGTCTATGTTCTGGTGCGCATAGAGCATCAGCCGCTGCCACACCATTGCCGGCAGCGTGCCGCCGGTCATCTTGTTGGTCGCGGTGAAGTCATCGTTGCCGAGCCAGACGGCGGCTGTGTAGTTGCCGGTAAAGCCGACGAACCAGGCATCGCGGTAGGATTGGGTCGTGCCGGTCTTGCCGGCGACGACGATGTTTGGAAGGGCCGCGCGCCGGGCCGTGCCGATCACCGGCACCGCCGCCAGCATGGTGTTCATGTATTTGAGCGCCTGCTCCGACAGCACCCGGTGCGGCGGCGGCGCGTCCTTGGCGAAGTCGTAGACCACCTCGCCGGTACGGTTGAAGAGTTGGCTTATGCCGTGCCGGGTTCCGGCAAAGCCGTTCTGGGCGAACACGCTGTAGCCCGTCGCCTGGTCCATCACAGTCATGCCCGACGTGCCGAGCACCATGGTCTTGTGCGATTCCAGCGGCGACTCGACGCCCATCGCCTCGGCCATCGCCTTGATCGGCTTGATGCCGAGATAATCCTTGGCCAGCCGCACCGGCACGGTGTTGATCGATTTGGCCATCGCCGTGATCAGCGTCACCTTGCCGGCCGACCCGCCATTGTAATTGTGGGGCGACCAGCTGCCCCAGGAGATGGGTCCGCCGGACACCACCGAATCCGGCGTGAAGCCATGCTCCATCGCCGTGGCATAGACATAGGGCTTGAACGAGGAGCCGGTCTGGCGAAGTGCCTTGGTGGCGCGGTTGAACTGGCTGGCGCCGTAGTCGCGGCCGCCGACGATCGCCCGGACGGCGCCGTTGGTCTCGATGACGACGATGGCGCCCTCGGTGACGTTGTATTCCTTGCCGAACTGGCGGAGGTGGAACTCCATCGATTCTTCGGCCGCCTTCTGGATGTTGGCGTCGAAGGTGGTGTGGGCGACAAGCGAGTGCGGGCCGCCTTTGGCGGCGATCTTCTTGACCTCGTCGAAGGCCCAGTCGAGGTAATAATCGGGGCTCTTCTGCTCGCCGCGGTCGACGATTTCGGCCGGGTGTAATCTTGCCTGCAGCACCTGGCCTTCGGTCATGAAGCCGGAATCGACCAGATTGGACAGTACCACATTGGCCCGCGCCCGGGCGGCGGGCAGGTTTATGTGCGGCGCGTATTTGGTCGGCGCCTTGAACAAGCCGGCCAGCATCGCCGCCTCGGCAAGGTTCAGGTCCTTGACGCTCTTGCCGAAATAGAAATCCGCTGCCGCCTCGATGCCGAAAGTGCCGCCGCCCATATAGGCGCGGTCGAGGTAAAGCTGCAGGATTTCCTTCTTCGACAGATTGGCTTCGAGCCACAGCGACAGGAAGGCTTCCTTGATCTTGCGCTCGAAGGTCCGTTCATTGGTCAGGAACAGGTTCTTGGCCAGCTGCTGGGTGATGCTCGAGCCGCCCTGGACGACGGAATTGGCCCGCACATTCTCGAATATCGCCCGCGACAGGCCGAGCACATCGATGCCGTAATGGTCGAAGAAACGGCGGTCCTCGGTGGCCAGCACCGCCTTGATGACATGGTCGGGCATCTCGTCGACCGGCACCGAATCGCGCTGGATGATGCCGCGCTGGCCGATCTCGTTGCCGTAGCGGTCGAGGAAGGTGACGGCGAAGTCGCCTTGCGTGCGCCAGTCGCCGGCGGTTATCTGGAAGGCCGGCAAGGCCAGCGCCAAAAGGACGACGATGCCGCCGGCACCGAGCGTAAAGCCTTCACTCAACAGTTCGATCAGGCCGCGGCGCCAGCCGCCGACGCGGAAACGCCGCGAGAAGATGGTGGCCGCTTCCCAGAACTGGCGCGCCCTGAAGCCGAATTCGTAGACAGAGGAATCGATCCACGCATCCACCGCCAGCAGCCTTGCGGCGATCGGACCTCTTCTCTTGCGTGGTTCCAAAGGACTGGCCATTCCAGGATCCGGCTGCGGCGACGCCGCCAACTGAGAAACCGCATGCCGGCAATTTCACGGCGGCGCGCCTTTCAAGACTATTCGTCCATTTTGGTGCTGCCTACAAGGGCGATGAAGGTTCCGCGCTTGCGTGGGTGCCGAGGATTGGCAGCGTCACATGGGACGCTTGTCCGCGATCTTTTTCGGGTCGCGGCCTAACGTGCCGGCGTTGGCTTTCCTGTGCTTGTCGGCAAGCCTGCGAACGCGATCGAAGCGGCTTTCCTCGGCCACTTCGATTTTCGCCGCTGCATTTGGCTTCGGGACGAGTGCGATCATTGATCGATCTCCTTGCCGATGGTGCGCGCCGGGGAAGATACCCCGGCGGCTGTCTTTCAGGCTTGTTTCCGGCAGTGGCTGGTCAATAGCCCATGCCGCCGGGCGAAGCAGCGGCTTCCTTCGCCGGAACGTCGGTGATCATGGCTTCCGCCGTGATCAGAAGCGCCGCAATGGAGCCCGCGTCCTGCAGCGCCGTCCGTACCACCTTCGCCGGGTCGACGATGCCGGCCTTGATCATGTCGACATAGACCTCGTTCTGGGCATCGAAGCCCTGATTGTGATCCTTGCTGTCGGCGAGCTTGCCGACGACGATCGAACCTTCGACGCCGGAATTCTCGGCGATCTGCCGGATCGGCGCTTCGAGCGCTCTCGACACGATCGCAATGCCCGCTGTCACATCGGCATTGGCTCCGGTCATCCCGTTCAGCACAGCCTTGGCGCGCAGCAACGCGACACCGCCGCCCGGAACGATGCCTTCTTCAACGGCCGCGCGCGTGGCGTTCAGCGCATCGTCGATGCGGTCCTTCTTTTCCTTGACCTCGGATTCGGTGGCGCCGCCGACGCGGATGACGGCAACGCCGCCCGCCAGCTTGGCGAGACGTTCCTGCAGCTTCTCCTTGTCATAGTCGGACGTGGTTTCCTCGATCTGCCCCTTGATCTGCTGGACGCGCGCCTGGATGGTGGTCTTCTCGCCGGCGCCGTCGATGATCGTGGTGGTGTCCTTCTCGATCAGCACGCGCTTGGCGCGGCCGAGCATGTCTATGGTGATGTTCTCCAGCTTGATGCCGAGATCCTCGGAAATCATCTGTCCGGCGGTGAGCACGGCGATGTCTTCCAGCATGGCCTTGCGGCGGTCACCGAAGCCAGGCGCCTTGACGGCCGCGACCTTGAGGCCGCCGCGCAGCTTGTTGACGACCAGCGTCGCTAGCGCTTCGCCCTCGACGTCCTCGGAGATGATCAACAGCGGCCTGCCGCTTTGCACCACGGCTTCGAGGATGGGCAACAGCGCCTGCAGATTGCCGAGCTTCTTTTCGTGGATGAGGACGTAAGGGTCTTCCAGCTCGGCGCGCATCTTTTCGGCATTGGTGACGAAATAGGGCGAAAGATAGCCGCGGTCGAACTGCATGCCTTCGACGACGTCGAGTTCGGTTTCGGCGGTCTTGGCCTCCTCGACAGTGATGACGCCGTCATTGCCGACCTTGTCCATCGCCTTGGCGATCATGGCACCGACGCTGGTGTCGCCATTGGCGGCAATGGTGCCGACCTGCGCGATCTCGCCTGAGGACTTGACCTTCTTGGCGCGCGCCTGGATTTCCTGGACGACGGCGCTGACGGCAAAGTCGATGCCGCGCTTGAGGTCCATCGGGTTCATGCCGGCGGCAACGAATTTGGCGCCCTCGCGCAGGATGGAAGCGGCAAGCACCGTGGCGGTGGTGGTGCCGTCGCCGGCGAGGTCGTTGGTTTTCGAGGCCACTTCGCGCACCATCTGTGCGCCCATGTTTTCGAACTTGTCGGAAAGCTCGATTTCCTTGGCCACCGTCACCCCGTCCTTGGTGATGCGCGGCGCGCCGTAGGCCTTATCGATGATAACGTTGCGGCCCTTGGGGCCGAGCGTCACCTTGACGGCGTTGTTGAGAATTTCGACGCCGCGCAGCATGCGGTCACGCGCGTCGGTGGAGAATTTGATTTCCTTGGCAGACATGATTTTTTCCAGTTCGGTTGTCGTGGCACGGCGCTTGCAGCGCCTGAATCAAAGCTCGGAGCGTCCTTGCGCGTCCGGGAGGGCGCGCGGCCTTCCAATCAGGCGGCCTTCTTGGCAGCCACGGTCTTGTCGACGGTGCCCATCTCGCTTTTGTCGACGATGCCCATGATGTCGGCTTCCTTCATGATCAGAAGGTCCTCGCCGTCTATCTTGACCTCGGTGCCGGACCATTTGCCGAACAGGATGAGGTCGCCGGTCTTGACGTCGAGCGGGATCAGCGCGCCGCCTTCGTCCCGCGCGCCCGGCCCCACGGCGATCACTTCGCCTTCCTGCGGTTTTTCCCTGGCATTGTCGGGGATGATGATGCCGCCCTTGGATTTGGTGTCGCTTTCGGCGCGCCGAATGACGACGCGATCGTGAAGTGGCCGGAATTTCATGGGGACTCTTTCTGGGGCCAGCTTAGGCGGCCGCCCCTCTCTATAGGCGCCTTGGCACTCGATTGATAGGAGTGCCAAAAAATATTCATAGGGCACATCAAATATTGAATTTATTATCTTGCCTGGCCATCCCCCGGTGTTCGGGCCTTGCCGAATATTATTGAAATTGAATTTCTGTCTTTGAACACCTATTTTACGGTGAAGTTCACATTCACGACTTTCGCTGCAAGGGAGATTTTACCGATGGCCGAAGGCAATCAGAACATCATGGAAAAAGCTCAGGCTCGCTTCATGGAAAATCAGAAGAAAACGGCGGAGCGGAACAAAGCAACTGCCGAATACGTCTCGGAGGCCAAGGCCAGGGTCATCAAAACGGCAAGGCTGAGGGAATTGCGACTGGCCAAGGAAGAGGCGGACCGCGCGGCGGAAGCTCTGAATCCGGTCGCACCAAAGAAGAAGCGGGCGTCGCGGACAGTCAAGAAGGCCGTATCCGCATCGACGGAGGCAAAATCATGAGCCTGACATTTCCCAATCCCAGCCGCAGCTACGACGAGGCAAGCAAACGCATTCGCTTCGTCGGCCATGACGGCATGTTCCAGATTTCCTTCTCTGTCGCAACCGATGCCATCTCCAAGATGCAGCCGGGAACGGCGGCCTCAGAAGCTACCTACCTGGCAGCCTTCGACACGGCTTCCAACTCGATCCACGATGTCGCCAGGAATGCCTATGCCCGCACCCGCAGGAGCATATATGTGCTGACTGCGGCTGATTTTCGCTAGATCCGTCGCGATCCGTCCACAAGACGCTTTCTCAGGGCTTCCGGTTCGCCTTCGCTCGCCGCTTGACGTCGCGACCGTTCAGCCGGTCACGGGTCCGTGACGCGGAGGGCTGCGGCGTCGCGCATTCCAGGAGCAGGGCTTATTCCCGAGGTCATGAAGGTTCATAATCCGTATGAGACGCGCTGATTCGCGCTTTTGCCGGGATGCCGTCATGCAACGCAGCTACGCAGCCGGGAGGTCGACGCGACGGGCGAGGGCAAAGACAATGACCGCGCCGGCCCTCGAATTGCAGAAAGCCATATTCGAGGCAGTGAACGACGATCCCGATTTGTCGGCGGCACTGGGCGACGCACGATTGTTCGACCGTGCGCCGGAAAATGTTGCATTTCCCCACATGACCGTCGGCCGCACCAGCGTCTACGACTGGGCAACGGGGACGGAGAACAACGCCGAGCAGTTGCTGACGCTGCATATCTGGTCAAAGTCCGAGGCCAGCAAGGAAACCACCGACATCATGGACCTGCTCAGCGCCCGCCTGCGAGATGCGGCGCTCTCGCTTGGCGAACATCGTCGCGCCCATCTCAAGCCCGAATTCGCCGAAGCCCGCTACGACGAGGACCTTTCGGCCCATCATGGGCTGCTGCGCTTCCGCGCGGTGATCGAGGAAGACGGCTGACCGTCGGGCACTTTCCGTAAAATCGGGCTATTTTGTTCTTGCTTTGTGCCGGCAGCTATGCTATTAATTTGGCTATGGTGCTGATTGGCGCCAATGACCCGTCGCAGAGCGGGTTTTTTTATTTCCGGTCGGTTCGGCTGAATCTGCCTTCGGTTGCCGGATCAATTCTCGAGTTGGGGCAAACCTAAAGCGATTGCCTTTTCACCGCCAAACGATGCGCGGTTGTCGGCGGAGGATCGGAGGGCTAGGTTAAACTTTGGCGATTTCGCGGGATGGGCGGCGAAATGGCAGTCCGGTAATCTCGCGCTTCAGGGGTGTGGCGGGCATGCATTCGAGCGTTCACCGTTCATATCACGTTCAGCACCGGCGCGTTAGAACGCTGGCCATGAAAACCCTTCGCTCCCACTTCCGGACCGCGGCACTAGCGCTCTCAGCCGCCGGCCTGCTTGCGTCGCAAGCGATGGCGATCCCCGCTGGCACCCTCGAGCAGCCCCAGTCGGTCCTCCTCGCCGCGTCCGACTGCTACGCGATCGGCCAGCAGGTGGCGGAGCAGAATGGCGGCACTTTGGCCAAGGCCTCGCAGTCGACACGCGGCGGCCAGCCGGTCTGCGTCATCGTCGTGCTCGTTCCGGGCAAGGACGGGCAGCGTCCCCGTCGCTCGGAGATCGTCGTTCCGCTGAACTGAACCGTGCCGTTTCCCAGTCTGCCGGAATCGGCCTATATCTGAACAGCTTCAACAGGCCTTCTGCATGCGCGTACTCGTCGTCGAAGATGACAAGGATCTCAACCGGCAGATCGGCGACGCGCTGGTCGATGCCGGCTATGTCGTCGACCGCGCTTTCGATGGCGAGGAAGGGCACTTTCTCGGCGACACCGAGCCCTATGATGCCGTGGTGCTCGATATCGGCCTGCCGCAGATGGACGGCATCAGCGTGGTCGAGCGCTGGCGGCGCGGCGGCCGCAAGATGCCGGTGCTGATCCTGACGGCACGCGACCGCTGGAGCGACAAGGTTGCCGGCATCGACGCCGGCGCCGACGACTACGTCACCAAACCCTTCCACATCGAGGAAATTCTGGCCAGGGTGCGCGCTCTGATCCGGCGCGCTGCCGGGCATGCCTCGTCCGAGCTGACCTGCGGGCCGCTGCGTCTCGACACCAAGGCCTCCAAAGCCGACGTCGACGGCGTACCGCTGAAGCTGACCTCGCACGAATTCCGCTTGCTTGCTTACCTCATGCACCATATGGGCGAGGTGGTGTCCCGGACCGAACTGGTCGAGCATCTCTACGACCAGGATTTCGACCGCGATTCCAACACGATCGAGGTCTTTGTCGGGCGGCTTCGCAAGAAGATGGGCATCGACATGATCGAAACCGTTCGCGGCATGGGCTACCGCATGCGTAAGCCGGAGGCGTAACGCGGAACCGCTTCCTACAAGACCCGCCGTCTCGAACACGCCGTCGCTGCGGTCGTGGCCGCGTTCGCTGGCGTTTCGCGTCATCGCCTTTTCCACGGTCTGGGCGATCCTCACTCTGGTGGTCATCTTCACCTTGATCACCACGCTCTATCGCCAGGCCAGCGAGCGCGGTTTCGACAGCCTGCTTTCGGCGCATCTGTTCAACCTGATCGGCTCGGTGGGCGTTTCCGAAGGCGGCCAGTTGACGGGCGCCCCCGACCTCGGCGATTTGAGGTTCTCGGAGCCGAATTCCGGCTGGTACTGGTCGGTCGAGCCCGCCTCGGAAGGCGTGCACGGCGATCTCCATTCGTCGTCGATGACCAAGGCGATCCCGTCGCCAAGCGTTGCCGAGGTGCCCTTCAATGCCAGCTTCCAGCGCAGCTATTCAGCGGACGGCATCGAAGGCGAGCAGTTGGAGGTGTTCGAGAGCGAGTTCGTCCTCGATGCGAAAAATCGCGCCGCGCGCTTCCGTGTCATGGGCAACCAGACCGAGCTCGAGCAGGAAATCGCTACCTTCCAGCGGCGCCTGTTGACCTATCTGTCGCTGTTCGGCGTCGGCATGATCGCCATCAACGCGATTGCGATCCTGCTCGGCCTGCAGCCGCTGCGCCGGGTCAGGAATGCCCTTGCGATGGTACGCGAAGGAACCGCGCAGCGCCTCGACGGCCGTTTCCCGGCCGAGATCGAGCCGCTCGCCAACGAGACCAATGCGCTGATCGAGAACAACAGGCGTATCGTCGAGCGGTCGCGCACGCAGGTCGGCAACCTGGCGCACTCGCTGAAGACGCCGCTTGCCGTGCTGCTCAACGAGGCGCGGGCGCTGGGTGGCGCCAAGGGGCAGCTGATCGCCGAGCAGGCTGCTTCCATGCAGAAGCAAGTGGACCATTATCTGCAACGTGCCCGCGTCGCCGCGCAGCGCGACAGCGTCGTCTACCGAACGCCGGTGATACCGCTGGTCCAGCGCATGGTGCGGGTGCTGCAGAAGCTCAACCCGCAGACGGCGCTGTCGCTGTCATTGCCGGCCACCGACATCGTCTTTGCCGGCGAACGCGAGGACCTGGAGGAGTTGCTCGGCAATCTGCTCGACAATGCGATGAAATGGGCAAGGAGCGCGGTCGCCGTTTCCGTGAAGCCAATCTCCAGCAAGGGTGGCGCCAGCAAGGAGGGCGCGGCCAATCTATTCGAGATAGCCATCGAGGATGACGGCCCCGGCATTCCCGACGACAAGGCGCGCGAGGTATTGCAGCGCGGCCGGCGTCTCGACGAGACAAAACCGGGCAGCGGGCTCGGACTTGCCATTGTCGCCGACCTTGTCAACGAGTATGGAGGCTCTCTGGCGCTGGAACGATCCGTCATGGGTGGATTGAAGGCGATGGTTCGATTGCGGAGCCTTCAGTAATGCTTTTCCAGGTGGCCGGCTGCGGCCAAATTTCCGACAAACATCGACATTATGGCCGCGCCAGCCTGATGACAGCGCGGCGGTCCAGCTCAAGAAAGCCGGTATTGGCATGAAGATTCGCGTCGCGCTCGTTTCCGCCTTGCTCGCCATCTCCGGCTGCACGACGCTCAGCAAGGGCCCGGCCGTTACGGCAACGCCGGCCGCCACGCCCCCCAGCGGCGCCAAGGTGGCGACGACGATCATCTCCGCCATGGGCGGCGGCCTCGTCGGCGGCTCTATCGGCGCCAGCCTGAGCGAGACCGAGAAACGCAGCGCGCTCGAGGCGGAATACAAGGCGCTTGAATACACGGCGAGCGGCCAGAAAGTGGCTTGGAAGAGCGACAGTTCGGCCCATCGCGGCGAAGTGGTTGCCGCCCAGCCCTATCGCGTCGGATCGCAGGACTGCCGGCAATACACCCATACGGTGTTTACCGGCACCGCCGGCGCCACCGCGCGCGGAACCGCCTGCCGCAATGCCGACGGCAGCTGGACGCCGCTGACGTAGCTGGTCCGGCCGTTGGTGCGCCGATCCCGATCGGCACCAAAGCACGTCGCGTTCGGCCCCGCCAAAGCGTCGCAGCACGCTTGTGTTGGCAGGGCAGGGGTCTCGTTCTATTGGAAGAGCCATGCTGTTCTGGGTCATAGCCGCAATCCTGACGCTGGGCGCAAGCCTGGCGGTGCTGCTGCCGTTGGCCGGTGGATCGAAGAACGCGTCCGCTGCCGGCGATCACGACCTCGAAGTCTATCGCGACCAGCTGGCCGAGCTTGACCGCGATATGGCGCGTGGCCTGATCCAGCCGATGGAGGCCGAAGAGGCTCGCGCCGAAATCGCCCGCCGCATCCTTCGCCTGAGCAATGCCGGCCAAGCCGGCGAGACGGCGACGCAGCCGTCGCGGTCGACAAGACTGGTGGCGACGGCTGCCGTGCTGGCGGTTCCACTGGTCAGCTGGGGCCTCTATGGCCATCTCGGCTCACCCGACCTGCCATCGCAGCCACTCAGCGAACGCCTGGCCAAGAACCCCGCCGACAGCTCGGTCGACGAGCTGATAGCCCGCGCCGAGGCGCACCTGGCGGCCAACCCATCCGATGGCCGTGGCTGGGACGTTCTGGCGCCGGTCTATCTGCGCATGCAGCGATACGCCGATGCGGTGACCGCCTATCGCAACGCCATCCGCCTCGACGGCGACAGCGCCGCCCGTCAGGCGGGTCTTGGCGAGGCGATCGCCAATGCGGCCGGCGGCATTGTCTCAGCCGAAGCGCAGGCGGCGTTCGAGGCGGCGTTGAAGCTCGATCCGGCCAATCCGAAGGCCGCGTTCTATCTCGCGATGGGCATGGCACAGGAGGGCCGCATAGCTGAAGCCACGGCGGCCTGGCAAAAGATGCTTGCCGCCTTGCCGCAGGGCTCGCCGTGGCGCGGCGCCGTCGAGCAGGCGCTGGCTGAATCCGCCGCCCGCAACGTCGCTTCCGGAGCGCCCGCGAAAGGACCGAGCGCCGAGGATATCGATGCTGCCTCCTCGATGTCGCCGCAGGACCGACAAGCCATGATCAGCACTATGGTTGCCGGCCTCGACGAAATGCTTCGGCAAAATCCGCGCGACGAGGAAGGGTGGATGCAGCTCGTTCGTTCTTATGTCGTGCTGGGCAAGACAGATCAGGCACGTGACGCGCTCAATCGCGGTATTGCCGTCTTTGGCCCCGATAGCGACCAGGCCAGGAAATTCACCGCCTTTGCCGCCTCGCTCGGCGTGACGGCGACGGAGTAGACGATGACGCGCAAGCAGAAACGACTGTCGGTGATCGCCGCGGGGCTGGGGTTTCTCGGTGTTGCCACCGGGCTGACCTTCTATGCGCTTGGCCAGAAGGCCTCCTATTTCTACATGCCGGCCGATCTGGCCACCGCCAGCCTTCAGCCGGGCCAGCGCATCAGGCTCGGCGGCCTCGTCGAAAAAGGCACGGTCGAGCGTAGCCAAGGCGCCACCGTCGCCTTTTCGGTGACCGACAACCAGAAGGACGTCAAGGTTACCTATACCGGCATTCTTCCCGACCTTTTCCGGGAAGGGCAGGGCGTGATCACCGAAGGCTCGTTTGGCCCTGACGGCATCTTTGTCGCCGACAGCGTGCTCGCCAAGCATGACGAGACCTATATGCCCAAGGAAGTGGCCGACGGCCTCAAGGCCAAGGGCGTGTGGCAGGAGAGCAAGAGTGACTGAGCAGGTTCCGCAAAAGTGTTCCACGGTTTTGCGGCAAGAACCTGCGGCAAGATCTAGCGGGTGCGGCGACAATGGTTGAAACCGGACATTTCGCCCTGGTCCTGGCGTTTGCGCTGGCCCTGGTGCAGACGGTGGTGCCGGTGTTCGGCGCGCGCACCGGCAACCACAAGATGATGGCCGTCGGCGCACCCGCCGCGCTGACCGGCTTTGCCTTGACGGCGCTGTCCTTCGTAGCGCTGGCGACCGCCTATGCAGGGTCCGATTTTTCGGTTGAGAGCGTCTGGGAGAACTCGCATTCGCTGCAGCCGCTGATCTACAAGATCACCGGAACCTGGGGCAATCACGAAGGTTCGATGCTGCTCTGGGTGCTGATCCTGACCTTCTTCGGCGCGCTTGTCGCCGTTTTCGGCGGCAATCTTCCGGCGACGCTCCGGGCCAATGTGCTTGCCGTGCAGGGAGCGATCGGCGCCACGTTCTTCCTGTTCATCCTGACGACGTCGAACCCGTTCGTCAGGCTCAATCCGGCGCCCATCGAGGGCCGCGATCTCAACCCGATCCTGCAGGACCTCGGCCTCGCCATCCATCCGCCGCTGCTCTATCTCGGCTATGTCGGTTTCTCGATCTGCTTTTCCTTCTCTGTCGCTGCCCTCATCGAGGGCCGCATCGACGCTTCGTGGGCGCGCTGGGTAAGGCCGTGGACATTGGTTGCCTGGATGTTCCTGACCGGCGGCATCGCCATGGGCTCCTATTGGGCCTATTACGAGCTCGGCTGGGGCGGCTTCTGGTTCTGGGATCCGGTCGAGAACGCATCGTTCATGCCGTGGCTGGCGGGCACGGCGCTGCTGCATTCGGCCATCGTCATGGAAAAGCGCTCGGCGCTGAAGATCTGGACGCTGCTTCTGGCGATCCTGACCTTCTCACTGTCGCTGCTCGGCACCTTCCTGGTGCGTTCCGGCGTGCTGACCTCGGTGCACGCATTCGCCACCGATCCGACGCGTGGCGTTTTCATCCTCTGCATCCTGACGCTGTTCATCGGCGGCTCGCTGGCGCTGTTTGCCTTGCGCGCCTCCCGGCTGACGGCCGGCGGCCTGTTTCACCCGATCTCGCGCGAAGGCGCGCTGGTCCTGAACAATCTGTTCCTGACCACCGCCACCGCCACCGTGCTGGTCGGCACGCTCTATCCGCTCGTCGTCGAAGCCCTGTCTGCCGACAAGATTTCCGTCGGCGCGCCGTTCTTCGACCTGACATTCGGCCCGCTGATGGTGCCGCTCTTGGTCGTCGTGCCGTTCGGGCCGCTGCTCGCCTGGAAGCGCGGCGACATTTTCGCGGTCGCCCAGCGCCTGATGGCGGCTTTCGCCGCGGCGCTGCTCGCCGTACTGGTGACGGCCTTGTTCATCGATGGCGCATCGGTGTTCGCAGCGCTCGGGGTCGGCCTTGCCTTCTGGCTAATCTGCGGTGCGCTCACCGATCTCGCCGTCAAATCCGGCTTCGGCACCGTCGCGCTCGCCACCATGCTCAGGCGCTTCGCCGGCCTGCCGCGCTCGGTCTTCGGTACAGCGCTTGCGCATCTCGGTCTCGGGCTGACGACGCTCGGCATTGTCGGCACGCTTTGCTTCGGCACCGAAAAAATCCTGTCGATGCATGCCGGCGAGACCGTCGAACTGTCCGGTCACAAGCTGCGCTTCGAGGGGCTCTACCCGGCCCAGGGGCCTAACTACAGTGAGGATCGCGGCCGCTTCGCCCTGCTTGGCGCCGACGGCAGCGTCGCAGGCGAGATCACCTCGGCCAAGCGCTCATATCCGGTGCGCCAGATGACCACGACCGAATCCGGCATCAGGACGATCGGCTTCAGCCAGCTCTATCTTTCGCTTGGCGACGAGGGCAGCGATGGCTCGGTGGTCGTTCGTCTGTGGTGGAAGCCGCTGGTGACGCTGATCTGGGGCGGCGGACTGGTGATGATGGCGGGCGCGGCGATGTCGCTGCTCGACCGCCGCCTGCGCGTCGGCGCACCGTCGCGCCGCAAGCCTGCAGGCGCCATGCCATCGGCGAGCCCGCAATGAGAAGGAGCACGCTGGCCTCGCTGGTCCTGCTGCTGGCGCTGTTGTTCGCCGGCGCCGCGCAGGCGGTCAAGCCCGACGAGGTGCTCGCCGACCCGGCACTCGAGGCGAGGGCGCGCGCTTTGTCGGAAGGCCTGCGCTGCATGGTCTGCCAGAACCAGTCGATCGACGAGTCCGATGCCGATCTTGCCCGTGACCTGCGCATCCTTGTGCGCCAGCGCCTGGTCGCCGGCGATACCGATCAGCAGGTGATGGACTATGTCGTTTCGCGCTACGGCGAGTTCGTGCTGCTGAAGCCACGCTTCAATCTGCGCAATGTCTTGCTCTGGGGGACGCCAGTTCTTCTGCTGCTCGTTGGCGGGACGTGCATCCTGCTGGCCGCCCGCTCGCGCCGCTCGACGGCGACCAGTGCCCTGACCGCGGACGAGCAGGCGGCGTTGGACGCGATACTCCGCCGCGATTGATCGATACATTACGAAAGTTTCATGTACCGGAAATGGCGCCGTAATGTGCGGCTCTCTATTTCCTTTGTCGAGGATGCCAACCAAGGGGCGTCCCTTGAAAAGAGGATACGAGAACCATGAATGTTGCCCCCAATTCATCTCTTCGCACTCGCAAACGCCTGCTGGCCGCAGCCGCATCCCTGGCCATTGCCGGCGCGATCGGCTTCGGCGCCGTTGCCACCGGGACAGCCCCGGTGCTGGCCGACGCCGTGCGTGTCGAGGCACCGCAGGTCCCAAGCTTCGCCGATGTGGTCGAGCGCGTTTCGCCGGCGGTTGTCAGCGTGCGCGTCAAGGCCAAGATCCAGCCGACGGCCGATGACGGTTCCGACCAGATGGACGACGAAGACGGCTTAGGCAATCTTCCCGATAACCCGCAGCTGCGGCGTTTCTTCCGCGAATTCCGCGGCTTTGGCGATCAGGGCCCGAACGGAATGCGCCGTTTTGGACATCGTGACCGCAACAACGACCAGCCGCGGCCGGTGGCGCAAGGGTCCGGCTTCTTCATCTCCGATGACGGCTATCTCGTCACCAACAACCATGTCGTCGAGGAGGGCACCGCCTTCACCGTGGTGACCAATGACGGCAAGGAGCTTGACGCCAAGCTGATCGGCACGGATCCGCGCACCGATCTTGCCGTGCTCAAGGTCGATGATGGCAACAGGTTCACCTATGTCGACTTCGCCGATGATTCCAAGGTTCGCGTCGGCGACTGGGTGGTGGCTGTCGGCAATCCGTTCGGCCTCGGCGGCACGGTTACCGCAGGCATCGTTTCGGCCCGCGGCCGCGATATCGGCGCCGGTCCCTATGACGACTTCATCCAGATCGACGCCTCGGTGAACCGCGGCAATTCGGGCGGCCCGACCTTCAACCTCAACGGCCAGGTTGTCGGCATCAACACCGCGATCTTCTCGCCGTCGGGCGGCAGCGTCGGCATTGCCTTCGACATTCCCGCTTCGACCGCCAAGCAGGTCGTGCAGGACCTGATGAGGAACGGTACCGTCCAGCGCGGCTGGCTCGGCGTCGAAATCCAGCCGGTCACGCCCGAAATCGCCGAGTCGCTTGGCCTTGGGTCCGGCAAGGGCGCGCTCGTTGCCAGCGCGCAGGACAACGGTCCCGGCAAGAAGGCCGGCATCACGGCCGGTGACGTGATCACCCAGGTGGACGGCAAGGACGTTGCTTCGCCGAAGGAACTCGCCCGCCTGATTGGCGCTTACCCGCCCGGCAAATCGGTCGATGTCACGTTGTGGCGCAACGGCAAGAGCGAGGCGGTCAAGGTCGACCTTGGCAAGCTGCCGTCGAGCGACAAGCAGGCCTCGGCCGACCAGCAGCCTGCTCCGGCACCGAAGACCGACACGCTCGCCGATCTCGGCCTGACCGTTACCAAGTCCGAAAATGGCAAGGGACTTGTGGTGACCGACGTCGACCCCGACAGCGATGCCGCCGATCGCGGCATCCAGCCCGGCGACGTCATCACCTCCGTCAATTCGACGGAAGTGAGCGGCACCGCCGACGTCGACAAGGCGATGGCCGACGCGGTGAAGTCCGGCCGCAAGGCGGTGTTGATGCAGATCACCCGCGACGACAGCAACCGCTTCGTCGCACTGCCTGTCGCCAAGGGCTGACTTTTCCGGTGCGGCGGTTTTCAACACCCCCGAGCCGCCGCACGGGAAAGCACGGGGCCTGAATACGTTAGTCAGTCATCGTGTTCCGCCCCAGCGGCAGCGGGCTTCCCATCGCCCGCTGCCGCTCGAACATGTCGCTCAAAGCGTGAAGCGGTTTTAGGCTACGACATGCTAAAACAAAGACTTACCGCGTATCCCTGAATCACTTTGTTCGCGATACGCCATGGAGAAGGCCACGATGCGTATGCCGGCCACTCAATCTTCCAGCGAAATCGCGTATAACGGTTCTATGAAGATTCTCGTCATAGAAGACGATCGCGAGGCAGCCGACTACCTGCAGAAGGCGTTCGCCGAGGCCGGCCATACCGCCCATGTCGCCGGCGACGGCGAAACCGGCTTCGCGCTCGCCGATTCCGGCGACTATGACGTCATGGTCGTTGACCGCATGATGCCGCGCCGCGACGGCCTGTCCGTCATTGCCGGGCTCAGGTCCCGAGGCAATACGACGCCCGTGCTCATCTTGTCGGCGCTCGGCGAAGTCGACGACCGGGTCACCGGTCTGCGCGCCGGCGGTGACGACTACCTGACCAAACCCTACGCCTTTTCCGAACTGCTCGCCCGCGTCGAGGTGCTGAACCGCCGCGCCAGCGCCAGGAAAGCCGAAACCGTCTACCGGGTCGGTGATCTCGAACTCGACCGGCTGTCGCATTCGGTGCGCCGCGCCGGGCGCGAGATAACGCTGCAGCCGCGCGAGTTCCGCCTGCTCGAATATCTGATGCGCCATGCCGGCCAGGTGGTGACGCGCACCATGCTGCTCGAGAACGTCTGGGACTACCATTTCGATCCGCAGACCAACGTCATCGACGTTCATATCTCGCGGCTGCGGGGCAAGATCGAGAAGGGCTTCGACAAGCCGATCCTGCACACGGTTCGCGGCGCCGGCTACATGCTGAAAAGCGGCTAGAACCCCATGGCTCTTTCCGTGCCGGCCATCATGAAGACGACGGCAGCGCGGCTTTCGGCGCTTTATCTTCTGCTTTTTGCGCTGTGTGCGGTGTTGCTGGTCTTGTACATGACCTCGCTCTCGGTGCGCATGCTGACCGCCCAGACGCAGGAGACGATCAACGACGAGGTGCTCGGCCTCGCCCGCGCCTATCAGCGCGGCGGCCTCCCGCTGCTGGTCCGCGTCGTCGAGCAGCGCTCCCGCCAGCCCGGCGCCAATCTCTATCTGATCGCCGATGCCAACGGCCAGATCCTGACCGGCAACGTGCAGAGCCTGGAGCCGGGCGTGATCGAGGCCGAGGGCTGGACCACCGAACCGTTCTCCTACCGCCGCTTCGGTGAGGGCGAGCTCGAGCGGCAGCGCAACCCGGTTTCCGACCCGAACGAGCCCGCCCAGAGCGAAGTCCAGACCGAAGGCGAGAAAGGCCACAACGCCGTTGCCCTGGTGCTGCGCCTGCCCAACCAGATGATCATGCTGGTCGGCCGCGACCTCGGCGAGCCGGAGCGCTTCCGCGCCGTCATTCGCCGCGCCTTGATGCTGGCGCTCGGCATGATGGGCGTCGGCGGGCTGCTGATCTGGTTCTTCGTCGGGCGCGCGGCGCTGAAGCGCATCGACAGCGTGTCGGAGGCGAGCCGCCGCATCATGGGCGGCGATCTTTCCGGCCGGCTGCCGGTCACCGGCGCCGGTGACGAGTTCGACCGGCTGTCGGAAAACCTCAATTCCATGCTGGCCCGGATCGCTACGCTGAACGAGGGCCTGAAGCAGGTCTCCGACAACATCGCCCACGACCTGAAGACGCCGCTGACCAGGCTGCGCAATCGCGCCGAGGCGACGCTTTCGGGCAAGCACAACACCAGTGACTACCGGCAGGCGCTGGAAGGAACGATCGCCGAATCCGATCAGCTGATAAAGACCTTCAACGCTATCCTGATGATCTCGCGGCTGGAGGCCGGCTATTCCTCGGAAAGCACCACCAGGGTCGATCTGGCCGCTGCCGTGCACGACGTCGTCGAACTCTACGAGCCGGTAGCGGAGGAGGCGGGCGTGACGCTCGAAACTTCGGTGCAAGGTTCTTTCGTCGTCGACGGCAATCGCGAGCTGATCGGCCAAGCGCTGTCCAACATCGTCGACAACGCGATCAAATATTCGACCGACTCGACCTCCAGGCCTACGGTTCGCGTGACGCTGGAGCGTATCGGTAGCGAGATCAGACTCGCCGTCTCCGACAACGGCCAGGGCATTCCCGACGATGTCGACCGCGCCAGGGTGACCGAGCGTTTCGTGCGGCTGGAAAAGAGCCGCTCGCAGCCGGGTTCCGGCCTTGGCTTGAGTCTCGCCAAGGCGATCATGACATTCCACAATGGACGGCTTGAGCTGCTGCCCGGCAATCCCGGATTGTCGGTCGTCATGAGTTTTCCCGGGCGGGAGGATCGCTGATGGTTGCGAGGATGGCAGTGCGACGCCTGGAAACGGACTGGCTGTTGAAGCCGGCGGTAAGGCTCGTTCCGCTGGACGCAAGCCGCGCCAGGCAGGAATTGTCGGAGGTCGCCGACGCCGCGCGGCAAAAGGAACTGCCGCGACTGGCGAAATTTCTCGCCGGCAAGGGGGTCGTCCAGGATTTCCTCGCCGCGGTGTTCGACATGTCGCCGTTCCTGCGCGATACGGCGCGCCGCCGGCCGCGGATACTCGATGCGCTTTTCGACGGGAGGGTCGAGGCGCGGCTGTCATCGATCGGCGCCGCGGTCGACAAGGCAGCACGCGCGGAGGCCGTCTCCGAAACCAGCCTGATGATGGAGCTGCGCCAATGCAAGGCGGAGGCACATTTCCTGATCGCCTTGGCCGATCTGGCCGGCGAGGCCGAGACCTCGTTGACAGTGCGGCGACTGAGCGACCTTGCCGACGCCTGCACGCGTGCGGCCGTCGATTTCCTGCTCCGCGACGCGCATGAGCAGGGCAAGCTCCGATTGCCGGATCCCAAAAATCCGGCACGACGCTCGGGCTGGATTCTGCTCGGCATGGGCAAGCTCGGCGCGCATGAGCTGAACTTCTCCTCCGACATCGACCTCGTCGTCTTCTTCGACCCCGATGCGCCTGCCGTCGTCGATCCGCTCGATGCCACAGAGCTGTTTTCGCGCCTGACCCGCCGGCTGGTCCGTATCCTCCAGGACCGCACCGAGCACGGTTACGTCTTCCGCACCGATCTCAGGCTTCGTCCCGACCCCGGCTCGACGCCGCTGGCGATCCCGGTCGAGGCAGCGCTGCGCTACTATGAGGCGCGCGGCCAGAACTGGGAGCGCGCCGCCATGATCAAGGCTCGCCCGGTGGCCGGCGATGTTGCCGCCGGCGCCGCGTTCCTGAAGGAACTGCAGCCCTATATCTGGCGCAAATACATGGACTATGCGGCGATTGCCGACGTCCATTCGATCAAGCGCCAGATCCACGCCCACAAGGGCCATGGCGAGGTCGCGGTCAAGGGCCACAACGTCAAGCTCGGCCGCGGCGGCATCCGCGAGATCGAGTTCTTCGTCCAGACCCAGCAGCTTATCGCCGGCGGCCGCTTTCCCGAACTGCGCGGCCGCGAGACCGTGCCGATGCTCGGCGAACTCGCCGCACGCGGCTGGATCACCGCCGACGCGCGCGATGCACTCACCAGGCAATACTGGTTCCTGCGCCGCGTCGAACATGCCATCCAGATGGTTGCCGACCAGCAGACGCATATTCTGCCGGAGGACGAAGAGGGGCTGGAACGCGTCGCCCGCATGCTGGGCTTTGCCGATGCGGCAGGCTTTGCCGAAACGTTCCGCGCGGCGCTGCATCAGGTCGAGCGCCACTATGCAGCGCTGTTCGAGACCGCGCCGGAGCTTTCGGCCGGCATCGGCAATCTGGTCTTTACCGGCGACGTCGACGATCCCGATACCTTGCAGACCCTGCGGCGGCTCGGCTTCCAGCGGCCGAGCGACATCTGCCGGGTTATCCGCGGCTGGCACTTCGGCCGCTACCGCGTCACCCGGTCGGCGGAGGCGCGCGAGCGGCTGACCGAACTGACGCCGGCGCTGCTGCAAGCCTTCGGCCAGACGCGGCGAGCGGACGAGGCGGTGATCCGCTTCGACGAATTCCTTGCCGGCCTGCCTGCCGGCATCCAGCTGTTTTCGCTGCTGCAGTCGAATCCGGCGTTGCTGAAGCTGATGGCGACGATCATGGGCGCAGCACCGCGGCTAGCCGCCATCATCACGCGCCGGCCGCATGTCTTCGATGGCCTGCTCGATCCGGCGCTGCTGAGCGAACTGCCCAACCGCGCCTATCTGTCGGCGCGCCTCGCTGCCTTCCTCGAAGGCGACAGGGCTTACGAGGACGTGCTCGACCGGCTGCGCATCTTTGCTTCGGAGCAAAAATTCCTGATCGGCGTCAGGCTGCTTGCCGGGTCGATCGATCCGCCGCGCGCCGGCCGCGCTTTTTCCGATCTCGCCGACCTGACCATCGAGGCGGCGTTGCAGGCGGTGACAGCGGAATTCGCGTTGCGTCATGGCTATATTGCCGGCGGCAGGGTCGCACTGCTCGGCATGGGTAAGCTCGGCAGCCGCGAACTGACGGCGGGTTCCGACGTCGACCTCATCCTGCTCTACGATCACGACGCCGATGCCGAGGAGTCCGACGGCCACAAGCCGCTTGCCCCGTCGCATTACTACAGCCGGCTGACGCAGCGGCTGATCGCCGCCGTTTCCGCGCCGACCGCCGAGGGCGTGCTCTACGAGCTCGACCTTCGCCTGCGACCGTCCGGCAACAAGGGGCCGGTGGCCACGCACGTCGATGCCTTCAAGAAGTACCAGCGCCACGACGCCTGGACATGGGAGCATATGGCGCTGGCGCGGGCCCGCACGATCGGTGGCGATGCCGAGCTCTGCCGCGAGGTTGAGGAGGAAGTTGCCACAGTGCTCGCTCTGCCGCGCGATCCAGCCAAGGTGATGGCCGAGGCATCCGAGATGCGCGCCATGGTCGACAAGGAGAAGCCGCCGCGCGATCCCTGGGACATCAAGCTGATCCCGGGCGGCCTCATAGATCTCGAATTCATTGCCCAGGTTGCGCTGATCACGGGAAAGATCGAAGCCGGCCGCAGGGCCACCGGCACGGCTGAGGTCCTGTCGCGCCTGGCGCCGGATTTCGCCGACGCCCCGGTCAGGCAGGAACTGGTGGATGCCTATTCGCTCTATCTGGCGCTGACTCAGATGATACGGCTTTGCCTCACCGGCGCGTTCGAACGCGACGACGTTCCGCCAGGGCTTTCCGATCTGCTTCTTGCGGTCACCGACCTGCCTGATTTCGGTGTGCTTGAAGCGCATCTCAAGGAGACGTCGCAGAAGGTCAGAAAGGATTTCGACCTTCTGCTTCGTGCGAAACAATCGTGACGGCAACCAGCCGTACGGGCGAGAGCATCGGACCCAAAACTGTGACCTTTTTTGGGAGGTTCCGAGGTTCAATCAAAGAGATAGAGCGGGGGATGAAGGTCCGCCGCTCTAGCATCGGGGGTGACGATGCAACAGGAGAAGACTATGAGAAAGACAACCAGACTTGCACTCGTTTTCGCAGCCCTGGCCGGCGCCGTCGGCACCGCAGCCTATGCAGACGAGCACTCCGGCGCCGGGCCGCGCGGCGGCATGATGATGCGCCTGGGCAAAGTCATGAAGGACAATGACGGCACCATCACCTTCGACCAGTTCTCCGACGCCATGAACGCTCGACTGAAGAAGATGGTCGCTGACAATGGCGGCAAGCTGACCGTGGCACAGCTCGCCGACGCGCTGGAGAAGGCACGCTTCGAGCAGATGGCCAGGCGCATCATCGCCCGCTACGACACCAAGGGCGACGGCACGCTGACCGCCGACGATATCACCAGCCGCCAGAAGAAGGTGTTCGCCATGCTCGACCGTGACAATGACGGCAAGATCGAGAAGAACGAACTGCCGAAGGGTCCCGGCCGTCACCGCCAATGGGACGGCGAGGGCAATGATGGCGCTGACGGCATGCAGTGAGAATTGACAACCGCTCCGGCGGCGCGAGCCGCCGGAGACTTATCTGGTCATTCACGCAGCCGCCCTGATCGCCTGCGCGACTTTCTTCATCGGGATGCGTACCGAGACGATCGTGCCGATGCTTTCGGTCGAACGGATCTTCAAGGCGCCACCCTGAAGCTCGGCCAGCGAGCGCGAGATGGCGAGGCCGAGGCCGGAGCCGGTATGGCTCTTGGAGAACTGGTTTTGCACCTGTTCGAATGGCCGTCCGAGCTTGCTCAGCGCCGCTTTCGGGATGCCACAGCCATTGTCCTCGATCGTCAGGATCAGCGCGCTGGAAATGCTGCGGGCTCTGACCGAAATGTGGCCGCCTTGCCCGGTGAACTTCACCGCATTGGACAGAAGGTTGATGAGGATCTGCTTGATCGCCCTGCGGTCGGCGAACAGCGTCAGCGAATCGGCGATGCGGGTTTCGACGGTGATCGACTTTTCCGCCGCCTGCAGCGAGACGACGCGAACTGTCTCCCTGATGAGCGGGCAGAGATCGATTTCTTCCTGATCCAGGGCGAACTGGCCGGCCTCGATCTTCGACATGTCGAGGATGTCGTTGATCACGCCGAGAAGATATTTGCCGCTGCCATTGATGTCGGTGGCATACTCTTCGTAGCGCGACGACCCCAGCGGCCCGAACAGCCGCCGTTCCATCAGTTCCGAGAAGCCGATGATCGCGTTGAGCGGCGTCCGCAACTCGTGCGACATGTTGGCCAGGAATTCGGATTTGGCCCGGTTTGCCGCTTCAGCCCGCTCGGTTTCCTTCATGTATTTGCGATTGAGCTCGACGAGCTCACGAGCCCGTTCTTCTTCCGCGCGGCGGGCAAGGCTGAGGTCGTGGATTGTCGCCATCAGCCGGCGCTCGCTGTCGACCAGCTTCTCCTGGTGCAGCTTGATCTGGGTGATGTCGGAGCCGACGGAGACGGTGCCGCCGTCCCTTGTCCGCAACTCGTTCACTTGCAGCCAGCGGCCGTCGGCAAGCTGGCGCTCGAAGGTCACGCCCCCCTGCGGTCCATTGGTATTGGCAAGCCGCCGCTCCGAGGCAAAGGCCAGCATGCGTTCCTCCAGAACGGCGCGCGGAGCGCCCGGCATCACGTCGCGATCCGACAGGCCGTTGTCCTGCTGGTATTTGGAATTGCACATGATCAGGCGCTCGGACGAATCCCACAGCACGAAGGATTCGTTGATGTTTTCGATGGCCGTCCTCAGGCGCAGGTCCGCCGCTTCGGAGCGCAGCGCCAGGTGCCGCTGCTCGGTGACGTCGACGGCGATGCCGATCAGCTGGATCTCCGGCGCTTCCGGGTCGATAACCTGCGCTCTTGCGCGCATCCAAACCCATTGCCCGTCGGCATGGCGCATCCGGAACACCTGGTCGATATAGTCGATCTCGCGTGCGACGATCCTGTTGGCGAGTTCGAACAAATCGCCGTCCTCGGGATGAATGATTTCGTCGACTTCGCCGAACGACAGCATCGTGTCGCAAGGCTCGTAGCCCAGCATGTCGTACATCGAGCGCGACCAGTACATCTTGCCGCGCACCATGTCCCAATCCCACAGGCCGCAGCGGCCGCGTACCAACGCCATGTCGATGCGTTGGTGGGCTTCGAGATAGATGCGGTCGGCGGCCTGGGCACGCGCCGCCTGGCCGAAATAGGCATAAAGGATGACGATCAGCACGCCGGCCGTCAGCACGAACAGCGTGACATTGAGTGAGACCGTCTTGCGCCAGGCGTCAAAAACTGCCTCCTGCGGCACGAACGCTGCCGCGGCACCCTTTCGGCCATTCGCCAGGCTCACTGCTGCGTACCAGTCCTGTCCGCCGATGCTGACCTCCATCACTCCGGCGCGATCGCCGAACATGAACAGCGGCTGCCCGCCCTGCACGACGCCATCGAGCGATCGGCCCTCCCAGTGCATCGACTGCGGCGATACGGCAATGATCTTGAAGGCGCTGTCGGTGATCGCCAGTACGTGGCTTCGGCCCATCGCGCCCTGACGACCGGTGCTCTCCAGCAGGTCCTGGATCGCACCTGGCGTGGAAACCATGGTCGCGTCGGCGATCGAACTGGCCAGTTGGCCGGCGGCCAGCGCAAGGATCGCCTTGGCGCCGCGCTCGATCTCGTCGCGCTCGTTCATCAGTGACAGAAAGCGCAGTACTGCGATGATCAACAGAAACATGATAATGAGGGCCGGTATCGATCGCCGCAACAGCGGTTCGGCTGCCAGCAGCCGTCGGTAGGCAGGTTCGGCGATGAGCCGCGTATTGCCCGCGAGACCGTCGTTTCGCGCCTCGCGACGCTCAAACGCCGTCCCACCGGGCGCGCCCCACGCGTCCGCCTTCGCCATAAATGGCACTCCCCGATCTTCTGTCCCGCTTGACGATCCGGCAACGCCGCACTTCCGAATCGTCACTAAAGAATCAAAGGGGATTCGCCTTGTCCAGAGGTGCGGCGAAAAAAGATTAAAAATCGACTAAAATAATGGGTTTTCGGATGGTCTTCCCTTCTCCCACGACAAGGGGAGAAGGGGAGGTCGCTTACGCCAGGGTGCGCTCGACGATGTCTCGCAAATCGGCCGACAGCTTCTCGGTATTGGCGATTGAAAGCAACGCCTCCCTTGCCTTGGCCTGCCGCACGGGTTCGAGCGAGCGCCACGATCTGAGCGCCGTCGCCAGCCTGGCGGCCACCTGCGGGTTGCGTTTTTCGACCTGCAGCACCGTTTCGACGAAAAGCCGGTAGCCCTCGCCGTCGGCGCGATGAAAGCCGGTCTGGTTGGCGCTGGAAAACGTACCGATGAGCGAGCGTACCCGGTTCGGGTTGACCATCGAGAACGCTGGGTGGCTGGTCAAGGCGCGCACCGCGTCGACGGTTTGCGGACCGGGCACGCTGGCCTGGATCTGGAACCATTTGTCCATGACCAGCGGATCGGTTGCATATTTCGCCTCGAAATCGGCCAGTGCCTTGGTTGCCTCAGGTGAGCCGTGGTGACGGTGCGCAAGCACGGTCAACGCCGCGGCACGATCCGTCATGTTGGTCGCCGATTGGAAGTGCCGGGCAGCGAGTTCCGCACCTGCCGGCAGCAAGGAGAGATAGTCCAGCAGGACATTGCGCAGCGCCCGCCGCCCGGCACTGGCCGCGTCCGGGCTGAACGGACCATTGTCGGCGAGCCGATCATAGAAGTTGGGGAATATCTCGCGGTTGGCCTCGGCGATCGCAACTGCCAGCGCCCCGCGCGCCGCGAAAATGGCATCGGGGTCGATGTTCTTGCCGATGTCGCGGGCGATATCGGCCTCGCCGGGCAGCGCCAGCGTCAGTGCCCGATAGGCGGGTTCGAGCGCGTCGTCGCCGGCTATTTTGCCGGCAAGCCCGGTCAGCCGGGAGCTGAACTCGGGTTGCCTGTGGTCCAGGATCTGGCGGAAAGCTGCAATCAGCGCATCGGTCAAAAGCGTGTTGAATGCCTGCCAGCGCGAGAAGGCGTCGCTGTCGTGGCCAGCCAGAAAAAACTGGTCGTCGGGCCGCTGCTCGACCGAAAGCGTCACTGGCGCCGAAAAGCCGCGGTTGAGCGACATGGCCGGCCGCTCGGCAATCCCGGAAAACCTGACGACATGGCGGCGTTTGCGGATATGGATGACGCCGTCCTCGACATTCGCCCCCTCCACGCCGCTATAGGCTGTCGCCTCTCCGCCGGCGCCGACCAGGCCGAAGGCAAGCGGAATGTGCATCAGCCGTTTGCGGCTTTCCGACGGCGTTGGCGGCACCGACTGCTCGATTTCGAGCGTGAATTCCTGCGCCGCAGGATTATACGCTGAACTGACGGTCAGGTTCGGCGTACCGGCCTGATGATACCAGAGCGAAAACTGCGACAGGTCGCGACCGGAAACGTCTTCGAACACCTTGATGAAGTCTTCGATCGTCGCCGCCTGGCCGTCGTGACGTTCGAAGTAGAGGTCCATGCCGGCGCGGAACGTCTCTGCGCCGAGGATAGTGTGGATCATGCGCACGACTTCCGAGCCCTTTTCATAGACCGTCGCCGTATAGAAATTGTTGATCTCGCGATAGCGGCGCGGCCGCACCGGATGCGCCAGCGGCCCCTGGTCCTCGGGAAACTGATGGGCGCGCAGTGTACGCACCTCGGCGATGCGCTTGACGGCGCGCGAGCGCTGATCTGCCGAGAATTCGTGGTCGCGGAAAACGGTCAGGCCTTCCTTCAGGCAAAGCTGGAACCAGTCACGGCAAGTGATTCTGTTACCTGTCCAATTGTGGAAATACTCATGCGCAATGATGGCTTCGATATTGGCGAAATCGGCGTCGGTCGCGGTTTCCTGGTCGGCCAGCACATATTTGTCGTTGAAGATGTTGAGGCCCTTGTTCTCCATCGCGCCCATATTGAAGTCGGACACGGCGACGATGTTGAAGACATCGAGGTCGTATTCGCGGCCGAATGCCTCCTCGTCCCATTTCATCGACCGTTTCAAAGCGTCCATGGCGTAGCCGGCGAGCCTCTCTTTACCCGGTTCGACATAGATTCCGAGCTCGACCTTGCGGCCAGACAGGGTGACGAAACTGTCCGAGATCTTGCCGAGGTCGCCGGCCACCAGCGCAAACAAATAGGACGGCTTGGGGAAGGGGTCGTGCCAGACCGCATAGTGCCAGCCGCCGGCAAGCTCGCCGCTGCCGGCCGGGTTGCCGTTGGACAAAAGCAGCGGCGCCTCCTTGCGCTCAGCTTCGATACGCACCGTATAGACCGACAGGATGTCGGGACGGTCGAGGAAATAAGTGATGCGGCGAAAGCCTTCGGCCTCGCATTGCGTGCAATAGACGTCGCTGGAGCGATAGAGGCCCATCAGCGCTTCGTTCTGCGCCGGCGCCAACACGGTTTCAATTCTCAGCTGGAAGCGCCTTGTGGCAGGGGGGCTGATGATTGTCAGTTGATCGGGCGTGACGAGAAAATCCGCAGGCCTCGGTTCCTGGCCGTCGATGGCGATACTGCGGAGCGTCAGCCCGTCGCCATCCAGCACCAGTGGCACCGACACGGCAATCTCGTCGCGACGTTCGACCGTCAGCACGGCGGTGACATGCGTTGCTTCAGGCGAAAGGCGGAAAGTCAGGCTGGTTTCCGGAATCAGATAATCACTAGGGCGATAGTCTTCGAGTTTGAAGACCTGGCCGGTATCCGTGCGCATTCCTTGATTTTTCCTGTCGATCCGGGAGCGGCGGGCGGGTCCGCTGGTCCAAATAATTTGAAGTCTGCGCTCTTTACACGAAACACTCCCTCGACAAAACTGCAGCGACGTCTATTTCCGGCGATCATTTCCCGAGCATCATCGCGAGGCTTCCATGACCATCGTCACGCCGAAATTCGGGATGAGCGCCTCTGTGTTGCGTCGCGACGATCGGGCCTTCATCAAAGGCGCCGGGGCGGATACGATCGTATCGACGCCTGCCGCGCTCAATGCGGTGACCGACGCGTTCTCCCGCGCCTACGGCATCAGGCATATCGACATGCCGGCAACGCCGGCGCGCATCTGGGCGATCGAGGAAGCAAAAAGGGCGTGACAGCCAGACCGGATTTGCCAGTGCTTGCAGCCGGCGATCTTGCCGGCGAGCACAGCACACTGACCGGGATCTTGCTCAAGATCGTATCGGTGGCGGTCTTCGTCGGCATGTCGTGCTGCATCAAGGCGGCGGGCACCGTGCCGGCGGGCCAGATCGTCTTCTTCCGCTCCTTCTTTGCCATTTTTCCGATCATCGCCTTCCTCGCCTTCCAGGGAAAACTCGGAACCGCCTTTTCGACAAAGCGCCCGCTCAACCATATTGCGCGTGGCGTCGTCGGTGTCTGTGCCATGGGGCTCGGCTTCTTCGCGCTGACGCGGCTGCCGCTGCCGGAGGCGATCACGCTGAACTACGCGCAGCCGCTGCTGGTCGTGGTGTTCAGTTCGATCTTCCTCGGCGAAGCCATCCGCATCTATCGCTGGAGTGCGGTTGCCGTCGGCCTGGTCGGGGTGCTGATCATCTCGTGGCCGGAACTGACGCTGCTCAGTTCGGGCGCTGCCCTCGGCGATCAGGAGGTGCTCGGCGTCATTGCCGCCCTCATAGCCGCGGCGATCTCCGCCATCGCCATGCTCCTGGTTCGCAACCTCGTCCAGAGCGAGCGGACGGCGACCATCGTGCTGTGGTTTTCGGTTACCGCGAGCCTCATGGCGCTGCTTTCGCTGCCATTCGGCTGGCAGGCGCTGACGCCAGCGCAGGCGGGGCTTCTGATTGCCGCGGGTTTTTGCGGCGGGCTTGGCCAGATCCTGATGACCTCGGCCTATCGCCATGCCGAGGCTTCCGTCGTGGCACCCTTCGAATACACTTCGATGATCCTCGGCGTCGTCGTCGGCTATCTGGTCTTTGGCGACGTCGCCACGATCAATATGCTGGTCGGCGGCATGATCGTGGTTGCGGCGGGGATTTTCATCATCTGGCGCGAGCGCCAGCTTGGTCTCGAACGCACCCGCACCCGCAAGGCCGTCGCGCCGGAAGGGTGATCACGGCTTCGCAGCGTCAGTCCGCTCTGTCGCCAGCCGCACCAGCACCGCCCGCGTCTGTTCGTCGGCGGGGAAAAAAGATTCGATCGCCAGCTCCGACAGCGTCACGTCGAGCGGCGTGCCGAACACGGTGATGGTGCTGATGAACGACAGCACCGCGTCGCCATGGGCAAGCTTGAGCGGATGGGCAATCGCGTTCGGTTCGACCGGCGCCGGCCGGCTGCCTCTAAGGCCGGACGGATAGGCCCGAAGCTCGCGCTCGAGCTCGACAAGAGCCGGATCGGCGGTAGCGTCGTTCTGCCGCTTCAGCCGCTCCAGAAGATGTGTCCGCCATTCCGCTAGGTTGACGATACATGGCGCGATGCCGCCGGGATGCAGGCTGAGGCGCAAAACGTTGACCGGTGGCTTCAGCAGGGAGGCATCGGCGACATTGGCGAGGAACGGGCCGATGGCGGCGTTCGCCGACACCAGGTTCCAATGCCGGTCGACGGCAAGCGCCGGGAACGGCTCGTGCGCCTTGAGCACGGTCTCGACCGCCGCCATCGCCGGTGCCATCGAGGCATCGTCAAGTGGTCGTTCGCCGAAGCTCGGGGCAAAGCCGGCAGCCAGCAGCAGCTGGTTGCGCTGCCTGAGCGGGATCGAAAGCTGCTCCGCCAGATGCAGCACCATGTCACGCGAGGGTGCGGCGCGGCCGCTTTCAACGAAACTCAGATGCCGCTGCGAGATCTCGGCCTCCATAGCGAGGTCGAGCTGGCTCATGCGCCGGCGTGTACGCCATTCGCGAATGAGACTGCCGGCGGAAATCTGGGCTGCTGTCATAACGAGATGACTAGGCCGGCAGTGGGCGCATTTCAATTACCTGCGAAGTCATGATGCCGCCCTTCCTTTCTCGCAAGGGGAGAACTGAAGACGCGCTCTGCACCATTACCCGAGCGCCCGCAACTTCGCCTTCACTTCGAGGAAATCCCGCCACGCCAGCTTCTTGTGCGCCGGCGTTCTCAGCAAATAGGCCGGATGCAGGGTCGGCATGGCAGGAATGGCGACGCCGGACGGGGTCGTGTGGACGCGCCAGTTGCCGCGCAGCCGCAATATGCCTTCGGAGGTGTTGAGCAGGGTCTTTGCCGACGGGCCGCCGAGATTGACCAGCACCTTCGGATTGACCAACTCGATCTGCCGCTCGATGAACGGCCGGCAGATCTCGGTCTCGTGCGGGGTCGGCGTGCGGTTGCCCGGCGGCCGCCAGGGAATGACATTGGCGATGTAGACGGACGTCCGGTCAAGACCGATCGCGGCCAGCATGCGGTCGAGCAGCCGGCCGGAGCGGCCAACGAACGGCAAGCCCTCTATGTCTTCATCGCGACCCGGCGCTTCGCCGACCAGCATCACCTCGGCAGTTGGATTGCCGTCGGCGAACACAAGGTTCTTGGCGGTGAATTTGAGATTGCAGCCGTCGAATGCCGCCATGTGCTGGCGAAGCTCGTCGAGGCTTGCCGCCGATCTCGCCAGTTGCCGCGCCAATGCCGCTTGCGCCTCGTCGGGCACCGTTGACATGGCCGGGGACGCTCGCACTGCCGGTGCTGTACTCGGTCTCTCGCCCATTTCGGCGCGCGATACGCTCGTCGAGCGTTGTGGCGTCGCATTTTCACTGAGCGGCACAGCGGCCGCCGCGGGCACCCGCTCCGGTGGCCTGGCTTCTGCAAACCTGTTTACCGGCTGTTCTTCAAGTGCCTCGTCGACGCCGGCGCTGGCGTAGAAGGCCAGCAGCTCGGCGAGATCGGCTCGGCTATTGTGGGGGGCGGCAGTCATGGTTTCACATTCGGCCGCGAAGCTTGAATTTGCAAGTTCAGCTCGACGGTATGCGCGGATCCTGCACCAGATAGAACGTCCAGCGCGGCGTGTAGTCGGTGATCAGGAAATAGAAGCTGGCGGTCTTCAGCGGGTCGATCTTGCCGTTCTTGAACAGCAGGCGGTCATACGGTTCGAAATTGCGGTCGAAATCGGCGTAGCTGCTCGACCAGATATTTTCGGGCGTTTTGTTGCGCTGGTCGAACGACAGGCCGTCGCCGAACACGCTCGGCTGGTCGAGGATCTCCTGGAGTTCGAACTGGAACTCGACCCAGGCTTGGCCGCTATTGTTGAGCACGTCGATGCGCATATACATCAGACCATTGGCGAAGTCTCCCGCCTTGCCGAACGGCTGGATCGGCCTTGTTGTGCGAATGGCCAGCGTTACCGGCGTCGCTGAATTCAGCTCTTCGGTGATGACCAGCGGATCCTCCTTCGTGCCGATGCCGGAAGCCCCGGTGATGCGGAAACCGCCGCGCTCGTCGGAAAAGGAATAGGCGCCGGTCGCCCAGACCAGTTGCTGCTCGGCACGGGCATCGAGGGCCGTCAGTGGCAGAAGCGCCAAGAGCGCCGCACGGCAAAACCGGCCGGGCGTGAAAAAAAAGCGCGTCGATGAAAAGCCAGCCGGCCCGAATATGCGCATGGCGGGAAGTATGGCCGATAAGCAAGCCGTCGAACAATTAAAAACATCAGTGCGACATATCTGTGCAAACCGAATAGGATTGAAGATTGATGCTCGTCACCGCGAATTTGTGCGGCAGGACGCGACTTTTTGACGAAATCGGTATTGTCACGTCCGCGCCGGTTTCCCGTCGCTATTTGATGCGCTATGCAGCGCGTGAGCCAGCAAGATGCCGGGAATAGCGAGCCAGTGAGGGATCGATGAGCGATATCGAACGCGAAAGCATGGAATTCGACGTGGTCATCGTCGGCGCCGGCCCGGCCGGCCTCGCCGCCGCGATCCGTCTCAAGCAGGTCAATCCCGAGCTTTCCGTCGTCGTGCTGGAAAAGGGCGGCGAAGTCGGCGCGCACATCCTGTCCGGCGCCGTCGTCGATCCGATCGGCATCGACCGGCTGCTGCCCGGCTGGCGCGAAGAGGAGGGTCATCCCTTCAGGACACCGGTCACCGACGACCATTTCCTGGTTCTCGGCCCCGCCGGTTCGTTCCGTCTGCCCAATATCCTGATGCCGCCGCTGATGAACAATCACGGCAACTATATCGTCTCGCTCGGCAATGTCTGCCGCTGGCTGGCGACCAAGGCCGAGGCGCTGGGCGTCGAGATCTATCCGGGCTTTGCCGCGGTCGGCCTGCTCTACAACGAGGCCGGTGCGGTCACCGGCGTCGTCACCGGCGACATGGGCGTCGAGAAGGACGGCACGCACGGTCCGGGCTTTGCGCCGGGCATGGCGCTGATGGGCAAATATGTCTTGATCGGCGAGGGCGCGCGCGGCTCGCTGGCCAAGCAACTGATCGCCAAACACCACCTTTCCGACGGTCGTGAGCCCGGAAAATACGGCATCGGCCTCAAGGAACTCTGGCAGATCAAACCGGAAAACCACCGGCCGGGCCTTGTCCAGCATTCCTTCGGCTGGCCGCTCGATATGAAGACCGGCGGCGGCTCCTTCCTCTACCATCTCGAGGACAACCAGGTGGCAGTCGGCTTCGTCGTTCACCTGAACTACAAGAACCCCTATCTGTCGCCCTTTGACGAGTTTCAGCGCTTCAAGACCCATCCGGCGATCCGCGGCACCTTCGAGGGTGCCAAGCGGCTGGGCTATGGTGCCCGCGCCATCACCGAAGGCGGCTGGCAGTCGGTGCCGAAACTGTCCTTCCCCGGCGGTGCGCTGATCGGCTGCGCGGCCGGCTTCGTCAACGTGCCGCGCATCAAGGGCTCGCACAATGCCGTGCTCTCCGGAATGCTGGCGGCCGAGCATGTCTGTGATGCGATAGCCGCCGGCCGCGCCAATGACGAGCTGGCCTCCTATGAGGCCACCTGGCGCGCCACCGATATCGGCAAGGACTTGAAGAAAGTGCGCAACGTCAAGCCGCTATGGTCGCGCTTCGGCACCATTGTCGGTGTTGGCCTTGGCGGGCTCGACATGTGGCTGAACACGCTGTTCGGCTTCTCGCCCTTCGGCACGATGAAGCACGGCAAGGCCGACTACGCCACGCTGGAACCGGCCGCCGCGCACCAGAAGATCGCCTACCCGAAGCCGGACGGGGTGCTGACCTTCGACCGGCTGTCGTCGGTGTTCCTGTCCAACACCAACCACGAGGAGAACGAGCCGGTCCATCTGCTCGTCGCCGACATGGACCTGCAAAAGCGCTCCGAGCATGACGTCTATGCCGGGCCCTCGACGCGTTACTGCCCGGCCAGCGTCTACGAATGGGTCGACAAGGACGGCAATGCCGCCGCCGATCCTGCGGCAAAGGATGTGCGCTTCGTCATCAACGCGCAGAACTGCGTGCACTGCAAGACTTGCGATATCAAGGACCCGAACCAGAATATAAATTGGGTGCCGCCACAGGGCGGCGAGGGCCCGGTCTACCAGAACATGTAAGTCACAAGGTTTGTTCCGGACTAAACAAGATGAGGAGCAGCGCAACCGTAGGATTGTTGAATAAACCGCCTGCCTGTGTTTCCTTTCTGCCGCGACAGGGAGGAAGGAAAAATGCGCCTGGCAGTTCTGACGAGCGTTGTGGCGATCGGGGCATTGTGCGCCCCTGCAGCCTTGGCCGGCACTAAGGTGCTGGTCAAGACACGAACTTACAACATTGCCGGAACCACCGGCGCGGCCCTGATCGAGGCCATGGATCGCAGTGGGCCGAAGCACGGCTTCATGACCCACGCCATCGCGCAAACCGGCTACAGCGTCGGTGATTGGACCTTCGACGCCCATCAGGAAAACGGCGTCTGCCGCCTGCGCCAGGCCAACGGGACGCTCAATCTCTTCTATACCTATCCCAAACTGGTCTCAGCCCCATCGCCTGCGCTGCAGAAGCGCTGGAAGCGGTTCTTCGCTGGCGTCCGCGCCCATGAAGAGACCCATGGCCGCATCGCCAGACAGATGATGCGGGCCACCGAAAAGTCGGTTCGAGGGCTGACAGTCGCTGATGACCCGCACTGTTTCGAGGCACGTCGCGAGGCAAAGCGCCGGATCAATGCCATCTATGCCGAATACGAGGCAAAGCAGATCGCCTTCGATGCGCACGAGCATCGCGACGGCGGCCCTGTCGAGCACCTCATCCGCGCTTTTGTGGGCCAGTAATAAGCCAGGTCGAGACTGGACTGCGGATTTTCAGCTTCGCGTCCCGCCAGGCAGCGCTGCAAGCGCGGTCGCCGTCTGGTGCTCGTCGAGCGACCGTAGCGAAAACTCCACCAGCACCGGCAGATGGTCTGAGCCGGTGTCCTCAAGGGTCGACGCCGAACGGATAAGGATGGCGCCCTTGCTGAAAACCTGGTCGATCGGCAGTCCGGCGAAGCGCAGGAAATCCGGCAGCTTTCTGTAGAGCCAGGTCGGCCCGACCGACGGCATTACAGTCAGCTTGCCAAGCGATGCGACGCGCCGGACAGCGGCGCTCCATGGCGCTGCGTTGCAGTCGCCCGCCAGTATCGACGTCTCGCCAAGCGAGGCGATTTCGTCAGACAACCCCCCAATCTGCCGTGATTGGTTGTGCGGCCATGGCCAGGTGAGGTGGATGGCGCCGACATCGACGTCGGTTCCGCCAAAATCGACCGTGGCGATCGCCATCGCGCCGCGGCTGTCGCAGTGCGGCGCCGTGCCTGTGGCAAACGGTCGTCTGGACAGCAACGCAACGCCGAACACGCCATTGGGATACGGGCAGAGGATCCGGTAGGGATAAGCGCCGGACAGCAGCCCAAGCTTTGCTTTCCACATCTCGGACACCTCGTCGAGGGTGATCACATCGGGCTGGGTCCGGCCGATCAGCGACAGCACTTTCTCAGGCGTTGGATTGTTGAACCTGAGGTTCATCTGCAGCAGGCGGTAGACCGGCTCGTCACCAGGTTTGGCTTCGTAGGCGGCCTGCACCTGCCATAGCCGCGAAAGCGGCAAGGCATTCGACGTGGTGGCAAAGGAGGCTACCGCAAACAGCAAGGCGGCCGCGGCCTGCAGGCGAAACGAGGTGGCGAGCAGGGGCAGCGCGCAAAGCGCCATCAGCACCGAAAAATGGACGCGGAAATGAGCAAAGGAATCGAGGGCCGGATGCAGCGATCCGAAAAACCCGGCCACCAGCGCGGCCGAGAGCGCAAGCATTGCGACGAATGCCAGCGCAACCGTCATATCCCGAATACGTGCCATCGCTTTGTCTATCGGCAGAAGTGCGGCTCAATCAAGATGACGAAATGTCCTGACCCGGACCGAAACATGCGATTCGGCATTTACTGGAAGGCCGTTTCCGAAAAGCTCCTGAGCTTACGCGAATGCAGTCGCTCCATCGGCATTTCAGCCAGCTTCTCCATCGCCCTGATGCCGATGGTCAGGTGCTGCGCCACTTGCCGCTTGTAGAACTCGGTCGCCATGCCGGGCAGCTTCAATTCGCCATGCAGCGGCTTGTCGGATACGCAAAGCAGCGTGCCATAGGGAACCCGGAAGCGGAAGCCGTTGGCGGCGATCGTGGCCGATTCCATATCGAGCGCGATCGCCCGCGACTGCGACAGCCGCTGCACCGGCCCGCGCTGGTCGCGCAGCTCCCAGTTGCGGTTGTCGATGGTGGCGACGGTGCCGGTGCGCATGATGCGCTTGAGGTCGTAGCCGGAAAGCCCGGTGACCTCGGCGACCGCTTCCTGCAGCGCCACTTGGATTTCAGCCAGCGGCGGGATCGGCACCCAGACCGGAAGATCGTCGTCGAGGACATGGTCTTCCCGAACGTAGGCGTGTGCCAGCACATAATCGCCCAGCGCCTGCGTGTTGCGCAGGCCGGCGCAATGGCCGAGCATCACCCAGGCATGCGGCCGGAGCACCGCAATATGGTCGGTGATGGTCTTGGCGTTGGAAGGTCCAACGCCGATATTGACCATGGTGATGCCGCCATGATTCGGCTTCTTCAGATGATAGGCCGGCATCTGCGGCAGGCGAGGGGGCGCAGCACCCTCACCAGGCGCGCTGTCGCCCACTTTGGTCACGATATTGCCCGGCTCGACGAACTCTACATATCCGTCACCGCCATTGGCCATCAATTCGCGTGCACGGGCGACGAATTCGTCGATGTAGAACTGGTAGTTGGTGAACAGCACGAAGTTCTGGAAATGCTGGGGACTGGTCGCCGTATAGTGCGACATCCGATGCAGCGAATAGTCGATCCGTTGTGCCGTGAACGGCGCCAGCGGCCGCGCCTCGCCCAATCCCACTTCAAAGGTACCGTTGGCGATCTGGTCGTCGGTGCCGTCGAGATCCGGCACGTCGAACAGGTCACGGATCGGCCGTTTGATGCGTTCCGCGGCGGCACCGTCGACATGCGTGCCTTCGAGAAAGGCGAAATGCAGGGGGATGGGAGTGGTCGATTCTGAAACCGTGACCGGAACGCCGTGGTTGCGCATGATGAGCCGAAGCTGTTCGGTGAGGTAGCTTTCGAAAAGAGCAGGTTGGGTGATGGTGGTTGAGAAATGCCCCGGCGTCGGCATGTGACCATAGGCCTGCCTCGAGTCGATTTGGGTGAACGAACTCGTGGTGACGCCGATTTCCGGATAGAAGGCCCGGTAGCGTTTGCTGTTGTCGCCGCCCGCGGCGAGCGCGGCAAATGAATCGCGCAGGAACTTGGTGTTGCGGTCGTAAAGCACCTGCAGGGCCGCGACCGCCTTCTTGGCATCGTTGAAGCTCTGTCGGCCGAACGGCTCCGGCGTGACAACCGATTCAATGGCTTGAGGATAGATTCGCTTTTCCATGACCCAATATAGAGAGTTGGGCGCGCAGTTGGGAGGGGGTAAGGCGGTCTCAAAACGCCCTGTCGGCGGTTTTCTTTCCGGCGGCCTAGCCTCGCCGCAAGCTGACCAGCAGCACAAAGCCGACGCCGGCCTTTCTCAGCGCAGGCGCCTCGATGGTCGAACCGGCATCGGCGCGCATCGTCGGCACGGCCAGGACCGGGGCCGCCAGAAGCGTCAGGATGAGTGCCGTCCGCGGCAGAAGCCGAAGGATCTTGACGACATTGGCGGTGAGGCGGGTCATGGCGTGGGTTTCAATATCTCGCTGTCGGGTTCAGTGGCGAAGCTGGTTCGGGCAACCGAGCCGGCAGGAAATGGCCACGTCCCAGGCGCGGGCCGGCCGGCCGGCTTCGGCGACAAGGACGGCGAACAACATGCCGAACAGGCTCATCAGCAGGCAGACGATGGTGAAGCGGCGGGCAAGCATCGCGCGGTGTCTCCTTCAACACGCATGACAATGCCTTGCCCAGGCTGAACCGGCTCTGATGGCGGCGTTCATCTGGGGTTCAAAATGGTTGATGATCTCTGGGCGGGCCGCCTTGAAAGCAGTGACCTATGGCGAGCCGCGGCTGCGAGACCGATATATGAAAACGGGGCCGACTGGCCCCGCGCACCCCGGCAGGAATGGCACGATCAGAGCTTGTGCCAGGTCTGGCTCTTGCAGATCAGCCCGCCGAACACGCAGCCGCTCATCTTGAGCGAACTGCCGGAAAGCGAAGCCTTGCCCGAATAGGTCTTGTCGGTTTCGGGGTCGGTTATGGTGCCGGCATATTTGTTGTCGCCGGCCACCTTCAGTGAATCGATGTTCTTGCCGGCAAATTTGCCGGATTTGAGCGTAATCGAAAATGCCCCGCCGCCACCCGAAATGGCGGCAGTCGCTCCGGCTTGCGTTTTCCAATTGCCTTCGATCGGATCGGCCCATGCCGCGCCGGTCATCATTATTGCGGCCGCGAGGGCCAGGCTCACGTGTCGAAACATGTCTTTCCTCCCTCAGGCAAGTCCAATCGGGCTCCGTCCCGGCCGTCTGCCCTTACGCAAACGTAAGCTAGTCCAGCTCCCGGAAAAACAAAAGCGGTGCCGCGACGGAAGGGTTGCGGGCTTTTGCCCGCTCCCGAACGGCCGCGCCGGCGAAAAATGAAACGGGCCGCACACGTCTTTGTCTTCTGTGGTTAGCGGAGTCTTGATCCGCGCCTCGCAAGTTTTCTTCAAATTTTGTGCAAACTGGCGCAGTTGCTGGCTTTGTATCCTTAACGAATTTTCGCGTTTACCTCTTGTTTTAGCTTTGTTTTCCTCAAATTAAGCACGCCATTTAACGACGGATTCAAGCCTCCGCGGCATTCTCGAAAGCATCGAAAGAGCGGCCGCCCCCGAAGGTAATCAAGGACACCGAGGGACAGACGGAGACAGCTCTCGGGAGCCAGAACAGGGGATTTGAAATGGCACGTTTTGAAATGCTTGAAGCCGGCTTCGGCGCCATGGGGGCAACTGCCCAGGCCGATATTCTTTTCGAGTTGGGCATGATGTATGCGACCGGCCGCGATTGCGAGACCGATGTCGTCGCCGCCCACAAATGGTTCAACATCGCCGCGATCAAGGGTTCGGCCCGCGCCGCGGAACTGCGTTCTGAATTGTCGGCCGCCATGTCGAAAGTCGAGATCGCCAGGGCGCTGCGCGAAGCCCGCGAATGGATGACGATGCACTGAATTCGCCGGCACTGAGTTCACTGACAGGGACGCTTCGGGTCAAGGTCGCGCAGACGGCTGGCCCGAAAAAAAGAGGCCGCGCAAGATGGCCGACCAAGTCAAAACCAAGAACACGGCAGGCTGATCAGGCCGAGCCGTGCAACAGACAGGGAAAGCCAGCGGGTTCCGGCGCTGATGCGCCGGCAAGCTCAACGGCAAAAGCCGCGACCGGCCGGGCCAGGGCTGGCGCGGCTTTGTCTTTGGGACCGCATGTTACAGGCCCAATCGAGCGCCGACGATGCGTCTAGACAGCTCCGGCGAAGGATGAAATTCTCCCGCCACTCTGGAAGAGGCGCGGCCGGGCGGCTGCGCGAGAGTGGAGGAGTTATGTCACCATGAAGAAATTCAGTATTTTGAGCGCAGCCATATTTGGCCTGATGATGACCGCGCCGGTCGCCTTGGCCGACGACATCACCTTTTCGGTGGTCGGACCGATGACCGGGCAGCTTGCCACCATCGGCGATCAGTTCAAGCAAGGCGCGCAAGCCGCCGCCGACGCGATCAACGCGGCTGGCGGCGTCGACGGTCGCCAGATCAAGCTCGACATCGAGGATGATCAGTGCGATCCGAAGCAGGCGGTTTCGGTCGCCAACCGCATCATCGCCAATGGTGTCAAGTTCATCGATGGTCACGCCTGCTCGGGCTCTAGCATCCCGGCCTCCGCCGTCTACGCCGAAGCCGGTGCGCTGATGATGAGTCCGGCTTCCTCGAACCCCGTGTTGACCGACGCAGCGGCGAAGGCGGGCTGGCCGACGATCATGCGCCTCTATACGCGCGACGATGCGCAGGGCGCTTTCATCGGTCCCTGGATCGCCAAGAAATATGCCGGCAAGAAAGTCGTCATCCTGCACGACAAGAGCGCCTATGGGCAGGGCGTGGCCGATGCCGTCAAGGCAACGATGAACCAGAACGGTCTCAATGAAATCCTCTACGAGGGCATCAACGCCGGCGAGAAGGACTATTCTGCGCTCGTTACCAAGCTCAAGGAGCTGAAGGCTGACGTCGTCTATTTCGGCGGCTATCACCCCGAAGCCGGCCTCATCCTGCGCCAGTCGGCGGAGCAGAACCTCAAGTTCCAGTTGATCATGCCGGACTCGATCGCTTCGCCAGAATTCTGGCAGGTTGCCGGTCCGGCCGGCGAAGGCACCATGTTCGTCTTCCCATCGGATCCGCAGTCGAAGCCCGAAGCCAAGGAAGCCATCGCCAAGATCAAGGCCGGCGGCTTCGTGCCGGAGGGCTTCACGCTGTTTTCCTATGCCGTGATCCAGGCATTCGCCGAGGGCATCAAGCGCGCCGGCAGCGACGACCCGGCCAAGGTCGCCGAGGCGTTGAAGAACGGCCAGCCGATCAGCACGGTTGTCGGGCCGGTCACCTTCGACGAGAAGGGCGACCTCAAGAACGCCAGCTACGACATCAACCAGTGGCATGACGGCAAATACGCGCCGATCCAGCCCTGATAGAACTACGTTGTAATTGAAAATGGCCGGGTCGAACCTGGCCATTTTCATCTTTGCGGTGCCTTTTGTGACGCGCTCGGGGTCACTTCGTGGATAAGGAAACTGCGGTCAGCTGTGGTTCCTCGGCAAAGCGAACCAGCACGGTTCCGTCTGTGACCTGCGCGCCTTCGGCGGCGATCTCGGCAATAAGCCCGTCATGGGGCGCGGCAATGGTGTGCTCCATCTTCATCGCCTCCAGTATCAGCAGCGGCTGGCCCTTGATCACGGCCTCGCCTTTTGCCGCACGCACCAATTTGACCAGGCCCGGCATCGGCGCGCGCAGGCTGCCGGAAGCGGCGGCTTCGTCGGCTCGCGCCAGCGGGTCCGGCACGGCAAAATCGTAGCCGATAGCGCCCTCGAAGACGGTGACGTGGCCCGGCCAGCGGGCGAGGCGAGGGGCGGTACGGAGATCATGCGAATTGACGCTGTCATAGGGCGCTTCCAGCGCCACCTCGAACCGTCTGTCCGGCCGCACCGACACGCGCGCGACGATCTCCTGCTCGCCAAACTTCAGCAGCATGCGCCGCACTACAGCGTGGAAATGCGCATAGCCGGCCAGCGACAACCAGGGATCGTCCGAGGACGGCAAGTCGCGCGCACCGGACGCGGCAAGTGCCGCAGCGGCAATCGTCTCACCGCTCGGCGGCGCAACCGCCGTCAACGCCTGCTGATGCCTGGAGATCAGGCCGGTATCGACATCGCCCGCCGCAAAAGCTGCATCAGCGGCCAGCGCGGCAAGAAAGCCAGTGTTGACGGTCGAGCCGGCGATTTCGGTCTGCGACAGCGCCTCGCCAAGTGCCGTGAGCGCCGCCCGTCTGTCCTTGCCATGGACGATCAGCTTGGCGATCATCGGGTCGTAAAACGGCGAAATCGCATCGCCGGCGCGCACGCCGGTTTCGATGCGCATGGTCGCACCTTCCGGTGCTGGCTGCGGAAATTTCAGATGGTGCAACGTGCCGGTCGCCGGCAAAAACCCTCTTGCCGCGTCCTCGCCATAGATGCGCGCCTCGAAGGCGTGGCCGGAGAGCGCGATCTCGCTCTGCGTCTTCGGCAGTTTTTCGCCGGAGGCTACCCGCAACTGCCACTCGACCAGGTCGATGCCGGTGACCATTTCGGTGACGGGGTGCTCGACCTGCAGGCGGGTGTTCATTTCCATGAACCAGAAACGGTCGGCCTTCAGACCTTGCGAGGCATCGACGATGAACTCGATGGTACCGGCGCCGGAATAGTGGATTGCCTTGGCGGCTTTCACCGCCGCCTCGGTCATCGCCTTGCGCAGTGCCGGCGTCATGCCCGGGGCAGGCGTCTCCTCGATCACCTTCTGGTGGCGGCGCTGCGCCGAGCAGTCACGTTCGTAGAGGTGCACGACATTGCCGAAACTGTCGCCGAATATCTGCACCTCGATGTGGCGCGGCTTGTCGACATACTTCTCGACCAGCACGCGGTCGTCACCGAACGCGGCTTTCGCCTCACGCCGCGCGCCCGACAGTGCTTCCGAAAAATCATCGGGATGCTCGACGCGCCGCATGCCTTTGCCGCCGCCGCCGGCGCGCGCCTTGATCAGTACGGGGTAGCCTATCTCGCGCGCCTTGGAGGCGAGCAACACGATCTCCTGCGCTTCGCCATGGTAGCCCGGAACGACAGGCACGCCGGCCTTTTCCATCAGCCGCTTGGCCGCGTCCTTCAGTCCCATGGCACGGATCGAGGCCGCCGACGGCCCAATGAAGATCAGCCTGGCCGCGACCACCTGGTCGACGAAATCGGGGTTTTCCGAAAGAAAGCCGTAGCCCGGATGGATGGCCTCGGCACCTGTGGCCAAGGCCGCCGCAATGATCCTGTCGCCGCGCAGATAGCTTTCGCTGGCGGGAGAGGCGCCGATATGCACCGCTTCGTCGGCCATTTCGACATGCAAGGCGTGAGCGTCGGCATCGGAATAGACGGCGACGCTGCGCACACCCATCCTGCGTGCCGAGCGGATCACCCGGCAGGCGATCTCGCCACGGTTGGCGATCAGGATCTTGGCGAACATCGGGCCTCCCGGATTTGGCGCGGGCAATCCCGGATCGGCGTTTGCCCGTCTACTTCGAAGCCGCGATCTGACAGTTGCCGCTGGCCGCCACCTTGTAGTACGCCCGTGCGCTCTGGCAGGATTTCATCGCCATGGCCTCTGCCGCCTTTTGCGACGAGGCGTTGTAGTGGGCGCCACACAGGACGTAACCGTCCCTGACCCGCACGAAAGACGTCGTGGCGTATGCCGAATGGCCGCTTGCAGCGACATAGGCCTTGTAGGCCTTGGTGCACTCGTCCTTGGCGCTGCCAGGCAGAAGTGGTGAAAAGCGCTTGTCGCCTTCGCTTCCGGCCATCGATCCCGCCGCGCCAGTGCCTGGTGCAGCTAATATAAGTAACCCCGAAAGTATTGCGGCAGTAGTTTTCTGGAAAAGTTGCTGTTTCACCTTCGCCCAAGCCCCATTGACGTTGAAAAACAGCAATAGCCGCAATTTTTCTGTATGGCCAGTCGGATGACTGAAAATGGGTCTGCAGATTTCTCATGGCTGTGGATCACGCTTTGCCGAGTGCGGCAACGACCCGTTGATACAATTCGGCCGTCGGCTCGTCGAAGCAGCAGAAAATGACGGTTTCCGGAACGATGTTCTGGCCGATGAAGGCGCTCACGGTCCCGACAGCAATTTGCGTCGCCTGATCCTTTGGGTAGCGGTAGGCCCCGGTCGAGATCGCTGGAAACGCCACCGCCCGGCAGTCCTTTGCGGCGGCGATTTCGAGCGACCGGCGATAGCAGGAGGCGAGCAGTTCGGCTTCTCCTTTGCTGCCACCTTGCCAGACCGGCCCGACCGTATGAATGACGTAGCGCGCGGGCAGCCTGTAGCCCTTGGTGATTTTTGCGTCTCCGACCTTGCAGCCATGCAAGGTCCGGCATTCTGCCACAAGCTCGGGGCCGGCCGCGCGATGGATAGCGCCGTCGACGCCGCCGCCTCCGAGAAGAGAAGTGTTGGCGGCGTTGACGACGGCATCGACCGCCAGCTTCGTGATGTCGCCGGTTTGAATGCGAATCCTCTGGCCGATTTCGCTCATCTCACATCCTGAACACGCCGAACCTTGTCTCTTCGATCTCGGCGTTGAGCGCGGCCGAAAGGCTGAGCGCCAGCACCTCGCGGGTCTTGGCCGGGTCGATGATGCCGTCGTCCCAGAGCCTTGCCGACGAATAGAGCGGGTGGCCTTCATGCTCGTATTTCATAAGGATCGGCTTCTTGAATTTCGCCTCCTCCTCGGCGCTCCATTCGCCGCCCTTGCGCTCGATGCCTTCGCGCTTGACCACGGCCAGCACCGTTGCCGCCTGCTCGCCGCCCATCACCGAAATGCGGGCATTCGGCCACATCCACAGGAAGCGTGGCGAATAGGCGCGTCCGCACATGCCGTAATTGCCGGCGCCGAACGAGCCGCCGATGATCATCGTTACTTTCGGCACCTTGGCGGTGGCGACCGCCATCACCAGCTTAGCGCCGTCCTTGGCGATACCGCCGGCCTCGTATTTCCGCCCGACCATGAAGCCGGTGATGTTCTGCAGAAAAATCAGCGGCACCCTGCGCTGGCAGCACAGCTCGATGAAATGCGCGCCCTTCAGCGCGCTTTCCGAAAACAGCACGCCATTGTTGGCGATGATGCCGACCGGCATGCCGCTGAGATGGGCAAAACCGGTGACCAGCGTGGTGCCATAATTCTGCTTGAACTCATCGAATTCGGAGCCGTCGACGGTGCGGGCGATTACCTCGCGTACGTCGTAGGGCTGGCGCAGATCCGTCGGCACGATGCCGTAGAGTTCATGTGGATCGTGAAGCGGCGGAATCGATTTCTGTAAGGCAAGGCTTACAGTCTTGTTCCGATTCAGGTTTTTGACGATACGCCGGCATATGGCCAGCGCATGCTCGTCGTCGAGCGCATAGTGGTCGGCAACGCCGGAAAGCCTTGTGTGCACGTCGGCGCCACCGAGGTCCTCGGCGGTGACGTCCTCGCCGGTGGCCGCCTTCACCAGCGGCGGGCCGCCGAGAAAGATGGTTGCCTGGTTGCGCACCATGATTGTCTCGTCCGACATCGCAGGCACATAGGCGCCGCCGGCCGTGCACGACCCCATGACGCAGGCGATCTGCGGAATGCCGGCGGCCGACATGTTGGCCTGGTTATAGAAGATGCGGCCGAAATGATCGCGGTCGGGAAACACCTCGTCCTGATTGGGCAGATTGGCGCCGCCGCTGTCGACCAGATAGACGCAAGGCAGATTGTTCTGCAGCGCGATTTCCTGTGCACGCAGATGCTTCTTCACTGTCAGCGGATAATAGGTGCCGCCCTTCACCGTGGCGTCGTTGACGACGACCATCACTTCGGTGCCTTCGACGCGCCCGATGCCGGCGATGAGGCCGGCCGACGGGATGTCCTCGCCATACATCGACCATGCCGCGAACTGGCCGATTTCGAGGAAGGGCGAGCCGGTATCGAGCAATTGGGCGAGGCGTTGCCGCGGCAGGAGCTTGCCGCGGGAGACGTGCCGCTCGCGCGCATCTTCCGAGCCGCCGCGTTCGACCGTGGCCGCTTTCTCAGCAATATCGGCGACCAGTGCCCGCATGCGCTCGGCATTGGCGCGGAAAATATCGGAGGCGGGCGAGATCTGCGAGTTGAGGGGAGCCATGGCGCTACCGGATCAGCTCGATCTTGCAGCCGACATCGAGGTCGCTCCAATCGCGATCAGCGGTGACGGCAATGGCGTTCTCGCGAATAGCCAGCGCGAGGCAGGCCCGATCGCCCAATGACAGGCCGCGATGCCGCGTCAGTTGGCGAAGCTGCCCGGCGGCGATGCCCATCGCTTCGTCGAAAACGGCGATCGGCATGCCGAGACTGGCGAGGTCGTCCGCGGCCTGTTCCATGCTGCGCCCCTTGTCGATCAGCTTGGCAATGATTTCGGCCGCATTGACCGAACTGCATTGTGCATCCGGCGCGAACCCCAAAGCACTATCGGTGCCTTGCTCGTTGAGCAGGATTGCGAGTGCCGCCGAACTGTCCATGACGTAGGGCTTCATTTCGCCCGCTTTCCTGTCGTCCCTTCGGCGTGAAGCCGGTCGAGACGCTTGTTGCTTCGACGCTGCTCTTCCCGCCGCTCCTTCAGAAATTCGTCGACGACGCTTTCACCGGGCTGTTTCAGCGCCGACAATTCGGCCTGGACGCGTCGCAGATTCTGCAGCCACGATCTTACCCGCAGCTCGCCGTTTTCGACATGCAGGATCATCTCCTCGCCAGGCTTCACGCCCATCTCCTCGCGCATCGCAGCAGGGATGACGAAGCGCCCGCCCTCGCCAAGTTTAACACGCTCGCGTTTCGCCGGAACCCTAAGCGGCGTTTTGCGAGCGCTGGCATCGAGCTGTGCTTGCGGATGTTCGTCAAATCCGGACTTTCCCGTTCTGCCCGCCATGGTTCGTCTCGCTAGGGTTGTGGCACATAGTCCGAAATATGCCACATCGTATGGCTTCTGGCAAAAGCTCAAAAGGATGCCATTAGGCGCTCTCCGCCATGATTTCCCGCCCGATCAGCCAGCGACGGATTTCGCTGGTGCCGGCACCGATTTCGTAGAGCTTGGCGTCGCGGAGCAGCCGGCCGGTCGGGTAGTCGTTGATGTAGCCGTTGCCGCCCAAAAGCTGGATGGCCTCGAGCGCCATCAGCGTCGCCTTTTCGGCGGCGAAGAGAATACAGCCGGCAGCATCCTTGCGGGCCGTCTCACCGCGATCGCAGGCGGCGGCCACGGCATAGACGTAGGCGCGCGCCGCGTTCATCGTCGCATACATGTCGGCGAGCTTGCCTTGCACCAGCTGGAATTCGCCGATCGGCTGGCCGAACTGCTTGCGCTCGTGCACGTAAGGTATCGCCACATCGAGGCACGCAGCCATCAGCCCGATCGGCCCGCCGGCCAGCACGGCGCGTTCGTAGTCGAGGCCCGACATCAGCACCTCGACACCGCGCCCTTCCTCGTGCAGCACATTGTCGAACGGGACTTCGACATTCTCGAACACCAGCTCGCCGGTGTTCGAGCCGCGCATGCCAAGCTTGTCGAGCTTTTGCGCCACCGAAAAACCGGCAAAGGCCTTTTCGACGATGAAAGCGGTGATGCCGCGCGAATTGAGTTCCGGATCGGTCTTGGCATACACGACCAGCGTCTCGGCATCCGGTCCGTTGGTGATCCACATCTTGGTGCCGTTGAGCACATAGCGGTCGTTGCGCCTTTCCGCGCGCAGGCGCAGCGACACGACGTCGGACCCGGCGCCGGATTCCGACATTGCCAGCGCGCCGACCTTTTCGCCACTGCACAGCGAAGGCAGATATTTTTCCTTCTGCGCCTGCGTCGCCCAGCAATTGATCTGGTTGACGCAGAGGTTGGAATGGGCGCCGTAGGAGAGGCCGACCGAGGCGGAGGCGCGCGAAATCTCCTCCATCGCCACGACGTGGGCGAGGTAGCCCATGCCGCTGCCGCCGAAATCGGGATCGGCGGTGATGCCGAGCAGGCCAAGCCCGCCGAGCTCCACCCACAGATGCGCCGGGAATTCGTTCGACCGGTCGATCTCGGCGGCTATCGGCGCGATTTTCTCTTGGGCGAAGCGCCGCACCAGGTCGCGCAGCGCCTCGACATCTTCGCCAAGCCCGAAGTTGAGCGTATGCGTGTACATGCCGTTCCTCCCGGCGCACGACCCCGAAAATCGGGATCATGCGCGAAATCAAAGTGCTAGAGCGTCCTTTGCGCGCTCGAATGAACGCACGGCGCCAGAGCTCGTTGTCGCGCCATCGTTCTTTGCTCCAACAAGGCGCATTGTCATTGCTAGATATGTAGCGGTGACTTCGGCGATCGACAGCCGTTCGCCCGGCCGGAACCAGACGATGACGCCGGTCATCATCTGGATCAACGCCATGGCGGTGAGCCCGGTGTCTTCGATGCTGAACAGGCCCGCTTCGACGCCGTCGCGAAGGATGGCGCGCAACTCCTTCTCGTAGGCCGTGCGCATGCGCAGGATCTGCGAGAGTTTTTCGTGCGACAGGCTGCGCAGCTCCATGTTCGAGACATGGGTGGAGTGGCGGCGTTCGATATGGAAAGCGATGTGGTTTTCGACATAGGCGGCAAGCCGGGTTGCCGGATCGGCGCCGACAGGGCGTGTTGCGCGCCACGCCTCGATCAAGCCTTCCATATGCTCGCGCATCAGCGTGAACAGAAGGTCCTGCTTGGTCGGAAAATAGCGATAGAGCGCCGCCGCCTGGACGCCGACTTCGGCCGCCAGCTGGCGCATCGACATCGCCTCGTAGCCGAGACGCGCAATCAGGCTGACCGCCGCCTCGCGGACCGCAGCTTCGGTCTTTTCTCCGTCGGAACCGGTCGTACGCGCCATGACAAACCGCCTTTCACGAAGCTATAAAACAAACGTTCAATTAATTCAAGGACCGAAGCATTCGGGCAGGGCAATGGCTTCAGATCTGCTCTATCTGCACCCGGGAATTTTTGTGCGATGGAAGCGAATGAGCAGGATCGTGCTTTGCTAGGCAACAATCCTGAATCCCGCGGACGTGTTGCGTGCCTCGATGTCCTCGACATCGACCTTCGAAACTGCTGCCTCTGGCGGCCCTTGCCAAAGTCGCTCAATCATCGTCGACACCGCCGCCCCGGTCCCGGCAATCAAGGCTGTCACCGAGCCGTCAACTTCGTTGCGCACCCAACCGGCAAGGCCAAGCGCCGACGCCTCGCGCCGCACCCAAACCCGGTAGCTGACGCCTTGCACCTTGCCATATATGCGTACCTGTACAGTGCGGTCGGTCATCGCGCTCTCCATCCTCAGAGTCGAGTCTGGCGCATCGCCGTGCAAATTCAAACCAGGCAACGTGTATCGAAGGTTCTCCCTGCCGATCGCGATCTGCCAGTCTCACGTGGGAGATAGGCGGCGTCTCCGTCAAATGATTAACTAAGTCAAATAAATGGCGATCATGGTCCTTACGGAGCGATCAGCCCGAAGGAGGTCGATATGCCGGCCGAACGCAATGCCCTTGTTGCGGAGATCCGTGGCTTCAATCGCTTCTACACGCGCCTGATCGGTCTGCTCGACCAGACCTTGGCGCACAGTGCCTATACGCTGGGCGAGGCGCGACTTCTGTTCGAACTGGGCCTCCGGTCCCATGCTGCCGCCAATAGCGGCGGTGGGGCAGGGTTTCTTGCGCGGGCATTCCACCTCGATCTCGGACCGGCCGCCGCCGAAATCTCTGCCGAGCTCCGGCTCGATCCGGCCCATGTCATACGCGTCCTGAGGAGGTTCGCCGCCGCGGGCCTGACCGAGATACGCACTGACCCAACCGATCGGCGCAGACGCATCCTGTCGCTAACCGCTCGCGGGAGTGCGGAGCTCGCCAGGCTTCAGGCTTCGGCGGATCGCGACCTCGCGCGGCTGACGGCCGGCCTCGCCGATGAAGCGGCTGCCGAATTATCGGACGCTTTGAAGCGCGTCATGCGCCTGCTCGGGGAGAAATAGTGGGCAGCACTGGGGTCCCGGCGAAGGCTCTTCAGTTCCCCCGTGCTGCCGCCAGTGCGCCGGGCAATTCCTCGGCAAAAATGTCGAGCTCGTGGTCGAGGCCGACGCTGACCCGGATGCAGCGATCGAGCACCGGCACCATCGGCTTGCGGATGAAGACGTCGCGCGCCAACAGCGCCTGCAGCACCTTCAGCGCGAAAGCACCGTCGCGGCCGCAATCGATGGTGACGAAATTGGTCGCCGAAGCCAGCGGCTTCAGCCCGTTCGCCTCGGCTATTCCGGCGATGCGCCGGCGGCCGGAGGCGACCCGCGCCACCACGCTTTCCAGCCAGGCCTGATCGGCAAGCGCCTCGACGCCGGCGATCTGCGCCATGCGGCTGACGCCGTAGTGGTTGCGGATCTTCTCGAAGTCGCGAATCACCTGGGCCTCGGCCACCGCATAGCCGCAGCGTATGCCGGCCAGCCCATAGGCCTTGGAGAAGGTGCGCATGCGGATGACGTTCGGCCGCGCCACATCGATCGGCGGCAGCGCTGAGGCTGGCCCCAATTCGCCATAGGCCTCGTCGAGCACCAGCATTGTGGTTTCCGGCAAGGCCTCGATGAAGCGGCCGAGTTCGGCGGCTTCCCACCAGCTGCCCATCGGATTGTCCGGGTTGGACAGGTAGACCAGTGGCGCCTTCTCCCTGGCGACCGCAGCCAGCAGGCCGTCGAGGTTTTCCCGATCGTTCTCGTAGGGCACTGCGACCAATCGGCCGCCGACGCCGGCAACATGAAAGTTGAAGGTCGGATAGGCGCCGAGCGAGGTCACCACCGCGTCGCCGGGCGCCACATACATGCGCGCAACCAGGCTGAGCAGCCCGTCTATGCCTTCGCCGACGACGACGTTTTCGGCGCCGACGCCGAGATGCCTGGCTACGGCTACCTTCAAATCGTGATTATCGGGGTCGCAATACATCCACATGTCGCCGGCAATCCCGGCCATGCGGGTAACGACGCGCGGCGAAGGGCCAAAGCTGCTCTCATTGGCCCCGATGCGGGCGCGAAAGGCGCGGCCGCGGTCGCGCTCCTGCGCCTCCGGGCCGACAAACGGCACCGTGGAGGGAAGCGCTGCGATGAGCGGTGTAAGGGGAGGGCGCATGGCAAAGGCTCGTTAAAAAAGGGGCCTTCTTGCTAGCCTGCCGGCTTGGCCTGCGCAAGTTCCGCGGCAGCCTTGAAATGTGGCAGCCGGCGAATGGCTCAAAGAAAAACCCGGCGGTTGCCCGCCGGGTTCAATATTGGTCAGGTCGAACTTATTAGAACGAGCGCTGGAAGCGGAGGAGGCCGCCAATGCTGTCCTTCTTGTCCGCACTGGTCCAGTTGACGTTGGTGAAGCTGGCCGGATCGTTAAACCGCCCGTAGTGGTCCCAATCGACTTCGGCGGTGATCGTCAGGCCAGGAACGATGTCGTAGGCGATGTTCGCCGCGACGGCATAGTTCTTGTCGTCGTCAGCGGAAGCCTGCACGTTGAACGAGGTCTTCTCGTTGAACTTGTAGGTGCCGCCACCCCAAACCGCCCAGTTGCCGCCCCACTGCTTGTAGAAACCACGGCCATTGGCTGGGACAAAGTTGCCCGGGTCATTGAGGTTATCGTCAGTGCCGTAGCCCGCCATGATGAACAGCGACAGCGCGTCGGTTGCATTCACGTCCAAACGAACCTTGCCGGCCACTTCTTCGTAGTTGCTGTCGTAGGCGATGACGCCGGTGATCGCGCCCCAGCCCTGCGTCCACTTCAGGCCGCCGACGACATGCGGAACGTAGCTGTCGATGGTCCCAACGCGGCCCGCGCCCTGCTCGAGCGAAGCCACGGCCGAGAAGCCGTTGCCGAAATCGAAGTAGTACTGGACGACGTTGGTGTCGAAATCACCGTAAGGAACCAGCGTATCCTGGATGACGCTGCCGGCGTAGCCGATGAACGTGTTGAAGGCCGATTCGTCCTTACCGACGCGCAGGCCACCGAGCTGGATCCAGGCGAAGTTCAGCGAAACGCCCTTGTTTTCGGCGTCATTTCTGACGATGGTCGTGACCGGCAGCAGCGGACCCTCGGGGCCGTCCGGATCGGTGGTTGTGGTGCTAACGTGACGGTTGCGGTTGCCGAAATTGAACCGGGTCTCGGTGTAGGTCTTCAAGGTGCCGAGTTCGGTTTCCTGAGCGGTCCAGGTCTTCAGGTTGAAGCGGGCGTTCTTGTAGTAGGTGTCCTGGATATCGCCATCTTCGTGATCGAAATTCTCAGCACCGTCGAACGAACCGACGTCGCCGATGCCGATGTCGTAGCGGACATAGCCGCCGATGCGCAGGCAGGTTTCGGTGCCGGGGATGTAGAAGTAGCCAGCGCCGTAGACGTCGCAGATCTTGACGTATTCAGCGGGTTCCGGCTCGGCGACGACGACGGCGTCGGCGGCGCGCGCACCGGATACTGCGATCAGCGCCGCAGCGGAGCCGAGAAGCAGGCTCTTGATGTTCATTTTCTGACCTCCAGTCAAAAGTTAAAAAACGGGTCTGGGTATTCTTTGCTGAAGGACAGCGTTCCCTGCCCCATCCCCACTACCGAAAAAGATGCGCACCGCGCCGCTCCTTCAAACCCGACATTACCCATGAGGCGGCGTCGTTCAACCACGATCGTACCGGCAAAAGGTTTGTGGTGGCGCTATCGCCGAGCGTTGTTGCACAAATGACACGATTTGGCCTCACTCCGAAAGCTCCCATTAACTATCGGGCCCCGGCAACCCCGCATTCCAGCCAATTCCGGCAATGGCCCGCTCAAACTGTGACCATGCGCCGACTCAACAGCCAGGGAATTGCCGCGGAATCGCCGCAAGCCACAGGTGGCAATTTGGCGGAAGCCCGATTTTTCGACGATAGTGACACCAGCTTGTTGATTGTGGCGGCGCTTTTCTTTATCCACCGGCGCAACGGAGAGGTGGCCGAGTGGTCGAAGGCGCTCCCCTGCTAAGGGAGTAGAGGTCAAAAGCTTCTCGTGGGTTCGAATCCCATCCTCTCCGCCACCGCTCAAAGTCGGTGCAGCACTGCCCATTAAATTCCTCAGTTCTCGAGCTTTACTTCCCATCACCCCGCCGCTCCGCCCGCTCGAAAAAACCAGCGATCCTGCCCGTAAGGATCCCGGACTCCAAGAACGGTGCATGCCCCTGGCCGTCGACCGTGATCGTTTCGATGTCGGCATGGCCCGTGCGCATCTGCTCGAGTGTTTCCGCGGACAGCAGCTTCGAGTTGGCGCCGCGTATGACGAGCATCGGAACCGCCGCCAGCGCGTCGAACTGCGGCCACAGATCAGGCAGCGGCTGAGTGAGGTCTAGGCCCGCCAGCGTGTCGACCAGTTTCGGGTCGAAGTCGGGCAGAAATCCCTCCTTGGCCTCGCGGTAGAAGGCTGACGCCATCCGCTCCCAATCCGCATCGGTCAGCGCCGGAAAATCCGGGCCATGGATGCTGCGCAGGTCGCGGACCACCTCGGCGTACGTTTTCGGCCTTGGCATGGGGTCGAGGTAGGAGCGGATATGGGCGAGACCTTGCGACTCGATCACCGGGCCGATGTCGTTGAGGACGATGGCCTTCAGCACGGCCGGCCGCATCGCCCCGAGCACATGGATGATCAATCCACCGCGCGACGTGCCGATGAAGGCAGCCTCCTCGATGCTCAGCGCCGCCAGCCCGGCGAGAATATCGCCGGCTTCGATGCCGATATTGTAATGGCCGATATCGGCATCGTAGGCGGACTGCCCGCGCCCGCGATAGTCGAAAGCGACGACCTTGCGCTTCCCCTGCACTGATAGATAAAGCGCCAGCTCGTGAAAATCACGGCAATTGCGGGTCAGGCCGGGCAGGCAAACGACTGGCCAATGGCCGGAATTCGCTTCGTCGTAGATGCGGGCGTGCAGGGACAGCCCGTCCGGCGCGGCGTAGAAGAAGTCGGAGAAGCCTTGGCTTGCCATGGTATTCCCTTGCCTCGTCCGGGTCGTTTCCGACAGCTACAGGCGAGGGCAGAGGCGGTCAAATCGAAGCGTCGGCGCTGAGAATCTTCGAGATGTCGGCGGACAGCGCCCCTCTGGCCTGCCGGCCATCTCCCCCACAAGGGTACCCTCAAAGGGGGGAGATCGGCCATCATCTCCGTTTTCGATAACATCCCAAGTTGCAGAAAAGTACCCCTCAGCGAAGCTGCCAATCTCCCACTAGAGGGCAGGGCTATCGCATATGAGTGATGGCATTGATGAGATAGTCGTCGTTCCAGGCGCATTTCTTGATGCGATGGCTGATGGGGACTTTGGCAGCATCGGCG